>JAUXRT010000104.1 GCA_030681635.1 Reyranella sp. | reverse complement strand
AGATGATGCGGCCGGCATCGAGGCACACGACGCGCTCGGAGAAGCGCATCACCGCCTGCATGATGTGCTCGATCATGATCACGGTGATGCCCTCGGCGTTGAGTTTGAAGAGCACGTCGAGGACTTCGTCGATCTCGGCGCCAGCGAGCCCCGCCATGGCCTCGTCGGAGATCAGAAGCTTCGGCCGCGCCGCCATGGCGCGCGCCAGCTCCATCTTGCGCAGCTCGACCTGGGACAGCTGACCCGACGAGACGCGCGCCTTGTCGGCCAGACCGATCTTCTCCAGAATCGCGAAAACCTCGTCGTCGGCCTGGCGGGTCGAAAGGCCGTGGCCGATCACCGCGAAATCGATCGCGACCAGGAGATTCTCGAGCACCGTCATGCTCCGGAACGGACGCGGCACCTGGAAGCTGCGTGCGATGCCGCGGCGGGTGCGCTTGTAGGCCGGCAGGCGCGTGATGTCGTGACCGTCGAACCGGATCGAGCCGCCGTCGCTCGGCAGCACGCCTGAAATGCAATTGATGAGCGTCGTCTTGCCCGAGCCGTTGGGCCCGATCAGGCCGAAGCGCTCGCCGGGCCTTATGTCGACGCTGATGCCCTCCAGCGCGGTGAAGCCGCCGAACCGCTTGGAAACGCCGTCGACTTTCAGCAGGGCCTCGCTCATGGCGCCCCCCGCCGGACCAGCCGCCAGACTTTTCGCGCGAGGCCGATGATGCCCTCGGGCGCCACCACCACGAACAGCACCAGCATCACGCCCAGCACCAGCACGTTGATCTCGGACGAGATGGTCACGGTCAGGAGCTGCTGCGTGGTCGCGAGCAGGATCGCGCCGAGGACCGGCCCGATCCAGTGCGAGGTGCCGCCGATCAGCGACATGGCGAGCGCCGACACCGAATAGTTGAGGTTGAAGGCGGAAACCGGGTCGGCGAACTGCAGGTACATGGCCGACGGGGCACCGGCGGCACACATCAGCGCGCCGGAGAGTGCGCAGGCCACCAGCTTGAGGTTGAGCGTCGGCACGCCGGAGCATTCGGCGGCGATCTCGTCGTCGCGGATGGCGCGGAGCCCACGGCCGATGCCCGAATTCTGGACGTGCCGGGCAAGCGCGACGGCGATCACCACCATGACGGCGGCGAGGACGAACAGCATTTTGTTGTAGGAATCGAAGGGCGACGTCACCGGCGGCCGCAGGAGTTGTACGCCGGTGGCACCGCCCACGAATTTCCAGTTGGTGATCAGCGTCTCGGCGATGATCGTGATGGCGACCGTGGCGATGGAAAAGAAGATTCCACGCAACCTGAGAGTCAGGAGGCCGACGCCCAGGCCCAGGGCCGCGCCCACCAGCGCCGCCACCCCGATCTGGATCCAGAGCGGTGCCGCCACGGCCTTCAGGAGAAAGACCGCGGTATAGACGCCGACACCGAAGAAGGCGCTGGTGCCGAAGTTCACATAGCCGGCATAGCCGCCCAGGATGTTCCAGGCCGTGGCCAGCACGATGAACTGCAGAACGACGAAGCCCGCGAAGAAGGCATATTCGTTGCGGATCGTGAGCGCCATGGCGAAGGCCAGCGCGATGAAGACGGCGGCGCCGATCCAGAAACCCAGGCCCCGCCCCAGTCCCCGCATCATCATCTTCCGAACAGACCCTGGGGCCGGACGCCCAGGACGATCAGCAGCAGGGTGAAGGAAATGGCGGGCGCCCATGAGGCGCCGAACATGGTGAGCACGACGGTCTCGGCCACGCCCAGGATGACACCGGCCAGCAACGTTCCCGACATGCTGCCCAGCCCCGCCATCACCACGACGCAGAAGGTGCGGCCGATATAGGCACGATCGAGTGTCGGCTCGACCGGCTGGACGATGATCAGCAGCGCACCGGCCAGCGCCACGACGGCAGTCGCGATGCCAAACGCCCACTGCTTGATGGCAACAGGGTCGGCGCCCATCAGCCGGAGCGCACCCTCGTCCTGCGCCACGGCGCGGATGGCCCGGCCGAGGAAGGTCTTCGACAAGTAGAAGGTGAGCGCCAGCGACAGCAGCAGCGCCATCGCGAAGGCCACGACCATGCGCATCGGGATTCGGATATCGAATATCTCGATGCTCTTACCGATGTAGAAGGCCTGCACCGTGCGCTGGTCGACGCCGAAGGCCATGATGATGCCGACTTCGATGATGAAGGCGATGCCGAAGAAGAAGGCAAGCCCGCGTACGCCGGCATCGCTGCCCCGCTTCTCGAAGGTCTCATGGTAGGTCCGGTAGAGCGCGATACCGAGGACGAAGAAGACCGGCATCAGCAGCAATCCGGCCAGGATCGGGTCGATGTCGAAGTCACCCAACAGCCAGGCGCCGTACGAGGCGAGCACAAGCAGGGCAGGATGGGCCACGTTGGGCACATCCAGCAGGCCGAAGGATATCGAAAGGCCGATGCTGACGGCGGCGTAGAAGCAGCCGACCATGGTACCCAGCACGATGGCGTCGAGCAGTAGTTCCCAGGAGAACACCGGCGTTGCCGCCCGTGCCCGCTACTTCCGCGCCTTCTCGAACGGCTGAACGAGTTCGCCGGTCTTCCACTTCTCGGGGAACAGAATGATCTGTTTGCCGGGATTTCGGAACTGTTCGATGTTCTTGTCGGTGACGCCGCGGAACTGCGCCATCAACGTCGCCGATTCCTTGCGCTCGCCGTCGGGGCCGAACACGATGGGGCCGACGATCGTCATCATCTCGTTGCTGCGCAGGAAGTCGGCGAGCTTCTTGTGGTCGAGCGACTTGGTGGCGTTCACCGCCTGCTCGACCATCTGGCCCATGGCGTAGCCGAACGGCGCAAGATAGTAGCCGAGCGGGTCGACCTTGGCCTCGCCGGCGCGCTTCTGGTACTTGGCGAAGAAATCTGTGGTCCCCGAGAACTGCATCGATTTTTCGGGCAGGTAGCTGTTGTAGTTGACGACGCCGTTCAGCAGCGAGCCCATCGATTCCATGACGCTGCTGAACTGCAGGCCGACCATGCCGCCGCCGAACAGTTTTACGCTGTCGCCGATGCCGATCTCGTTGATCGCGCGCAGCAGGCCGACCGAGTCGGGCGGATAGGAGCAGACGAACACCATGTCCGCCCGCGCCGCGCGGATCGCCCGCACCATGGCCGAGAACTCGACCGTCGACGGCGGATAGCTCTGCTCGTAGACGATCTTGATTCCCTTCTCGGTGGCGACATCCTTGGCGATCTTCATCAGGTTCTGGGCGAATTCCTGGTCGGCACCGATCAGCGCGATCGTCTTGGCGCCGGCCTTCATGCCGAGATCGATAAAGCCGCGCGCCCAGGAGTCGGCTGGCCCCCACGGCGCGTTGTTGAACCATTTGTCGTGCTTGACGGTGCGGTTCACCTGGAACGAGAAATTACCCATCAGCAGCAGGTCGCGCTGCTTCACCATCGGCATGATCGGCGCCGTCGGCACGGTCGCATAGGGTGCGAACAGGAGATCGACTTTGTCGACGTCCAGCAGCTTGGAATAGATCGCCGGCGTCTCCGAGGCGCTCGACTTGTCGTCGTAGACGATCAGCTCGACCTTGCGGCCGAGCAGCCCACCCTTTGCGTTGATGTCGTCGCGCCAGACCTCGATGCCGATCAGCGCCGACTTGCCGCCGGCCGCGAGGCCGCCGGTCAGCGGCATGCTCATGCCGATCTTGATCGGTCCCTGCTGCGCGAGGACGGGAAATGCCAGGCCTGCGGCAAGTGCGCCGGCAACAGCGGTACGCCGGTGAATGCGACCAGACTTCATTGCCCATCTCCTCCTGAATTTTCTTTATTGTGCGAGGAGCATAGCCAGCCCGCCAAATCGCGACAACGCTCCTTCCCATCGGACCGGCCGAATTGCTGCAGCGCGAAGTGGGGTTGGCGATTTCGCCGTTTCCTTCCGCCGCAACCAAGTCCAGCATGACGACACGGTAAGGGGCTCGAAAGGACGGAGCATGCAGTTCGGACTGTTCGGCGGCGCGCGAACCAAGCGCGGCATCGGCCTAGAAGACAGCCAGGGCTACGAGAGCTTCATCGAGTACGTGATCGAAGCCGACCGGCTGGGCTTCCGGCAGCTCTTCATGGTGGAACATCATTTCACCGGCCAGGGCCAGGTGTCGGCCTCGATGACCTTGCTGGCCTACCTCGCCGCCAAGACCCGGCACATCCGCCTCGGCACCGCGGTGGTCGTGCTGCCCTGGCACAATCCGGTGCTGGTGGCCGAGCAGGTGGCCACGCTCGACCTGCTGAGCGGCGGACGAATCGATTTCGGCATCGGCAAGGGTTACCGCCAGGCCGAGTTCGACGGCTTCTGCATTCCCATGGCCGAGGCCACCGAACGCTTCGACGAGGCGGCGGAGATCATCCGCAAGGCCTGGACCAGCGAAGGTCGTTTCAGCCACCACGGCAAGCGCTGGCACTATGACGATATCGTCGTCGAGCCCGCTCCCGTGCAGCGCCCGCATCCGCCACTGTGGCTGGCCGCCGGCAGCCATGACAGCGTCCGGCGCGCCGCGCACGAGGGCTATAATCTCCTGCTCGACCAGCTCGCCCAGGTCGACCAGATCGCCCAGCGCATCGCGATCTTCCGGGAGGAATGCGAGAAGACCGGCCGGCCCTACCACGCCAACATGGTGGCGACCGCGCGGCCGCTGCAGATGATCCATGACGAGAGCGAACGCGAAGCGGCCTATGCCACGCGCAGGCGCGTGGTGAGCGTGATCGGCGATCTCGCACGCGATGCGCTGCCCGACCGGATCGAGGACGACACGGCGCCGCTGCTCGGCACCGCCGACGAAATTATCGCACGCCTGAAGGAACTCGAAGCCGGCGGCGCGACAAACATCCTGCTGGTCGATCCCAACGCCTCGGTCGGCAACCTGCGCGCCTTCGCCCGTGAAGTGATGCCGGCCTTCCAGACGGCGCGTGCCGTCAGCGTTGCCGACTGAGCGGCTGGCGCGTCGCCTCTTCGAAGCGGCGCTGGCGCATGGCGACCCTTGGATCGTCCATCTCCTCCGCCGCCGAGCCCGCAATCCAGGCATCGTGGCCGGGCGCATAATTCCGGTTGGTCTGCTGGGCGTTGCGGTTGACCAGCGGCCGGGCATAGAGCGGGTGGCGCATGCTGCGTACCTCGTGCTCGATCTGGATCAGCGGCTTGCCGGTCTGGAGATCGACGATGCTGTCGAAACGGTACTGGTGCTGGTTGCTTTCCTCGGTGATCAGGCCGCGCTCGAGCAGCTCGCGGTGCGGCCCCGAGAAGTTCGCGACATAGACCTGGATATGGTGCCCGTCATAAGGCGCAAGCTTCGCCTTGGTCTCGCGGAAGACCAGCTCCTGCTCCATGCCGACCGAAATCCACGCCACGGCGCCATCGACCTTCGTCGCAGTACCGAAGACGCGACCATAGAAGTCCGCGACCCCCTTCGCTGCACCGGTCGGAACATCGAACTCGACATAGGGCATGCCGAGATTGATTCGGCCGAAGCGCGGCGCCGGATCGTGGCAGAGGATGCGGTTGCCCCAGGGGCAGGTCGCCTCGACATGATCGCCGTGCTCGGTGAAGTCGAACTTCGTTCCCTTGAGCGGCTTGCGCATGTTTTCCAGCCGCCGCAGCAGCGCTTCGCGATCGGGAACGACGAGGCCAACGCGTCCGCGCAGCTGTTGCGGTGGCCCCGTGACGAGATGGAACTGGCTGCGGCCGACATTGACCCACATGTTGTCGATGCTGGTCATCATGTAGGGATCGCGCGTCAGCCCGAGCCCGCTGATGTAGAACAGCGTGGCGAGCCCCTGATCCTCGATCTGCAGGTTCACATGCTCGAGCGCCACGATGTTGCCGAGGTCCTCGGCGCCGCGATCGTAGGACTTGCTCATGCCCTGCCTCCTCCGGTCTTCACGACGCCAGGGGTGCGTGGGCGTCCTGACCGAAATACGCCCGTTCCAGCCGGTTCGGCAAATCGTCTTCGCCGGTCGACGCTTCCAGCACGATCGAGCCCCGCGCCAGCGCATAGACCCGGTCCGACGCCGCCAGCGCCTTCTCGATCAGCTGCTCGACCAGCAGGACCGCCGTGCCGCCTTCGCGCAACCGCGCCACGGCAGCCAGCACGCGATCCACCAGCACGGGCGACAGGCCGGCGGACGGCTCGTCCAGCATCAGCAGACGAGGGCGCCGCACCAGGCCCTGGGCCACCGCCAGCATCTGCTGTTGTCCGCCGGACAGCGTCACCGCGCGGTCGTGCCGCTTGGCGGCGATGTCGGGAAAGAAGGCCAGTGCCTCCTCGACCTGCGTCGTGCGCTTGTCGCGCGGCAGGCCGTAACCGGCCAGCATGACATTGTCGATCACCGAGAGCTGCGTGAACACGCGATGACCTTCGACCACATGCACCAGGCCCGCCCGGACCGTCTCGCCGGGGTCGGCCTTGCTCATGTCCTGGCCGGCGAAAGTGATCCTGCCGGTGCGCGGCAACAGGCCGGAGATGGCTTTCAGCAGCGTGCTCTTGCCGGCCCCGTTGGGGCCCAGCAAGGCCACGACCTCGCCTGAGCCGATGGTGAGGTCGACGCCGCTCAGCACGCCGATCTTGCCGTAGCCGGCCGACAGGCCGCTCACCTGGAGCAGAGGTTCGGGGGTCCGGGATCTAGGCGCCGAGGTAGGCACTGACCACCTCCCGATGCGAGCGGATCTCGGCCGGCGTCCCGGCCGCCAGCACCTTGCCGAGGTTGAGCACGGTCACGCGGTCGCAGATGTCGAAGATCAGGTCGGCATGGTGCTCGACCAACAGGACACCCGTGCCCCCGCGGCTGATCGCCTTGATCAAGGCGCCCAGCCGCCGGATCTCCTCGGCCGACAGGCCGGCCGCCGGTTCGTCGAGCAGCAGGAAAGCCGGCCGCAGCATCAGCGCGCGGGCGATCTCCATGAACCTGAGCTCGCTGTGCTGCAGGCGGTCGGCGCGTACGTCGGCCAGCGATTCGAGACCGACGGTGGCCAGTGCCCGCGCGGCGGATTCCTTCAACCGCTTCTCGTCGCGATGGTGGCGCGGCAGCGACAGCATCGATTCGGCAAAGCTGCCGCTGCCGTCGATCGTGCCGCCGATCATGACGTTTTCCAGCACCGAGGCGGCGCCGACGAGACGCGGCGTCTGGAAGGTCCGGGCGATACGATAGCCCGCGCGCGCGTGCGGCCTGTCGAATGGCAGGTCGGCCCCGTTCAGCTTGAGCTCGCCCGCGCTCGGTCGGTAGTAGCCCGAGATCACGTTGAGGGTGGTGGTCTTGCCGCTGCCGTTGGGTCCGATCAGGCCGTGCACCTCGCCTGAGCAGATTTCCAGATCGAGGCCGTCGATCGCCCGCACGCCACCGAAATGAAGCTCGATATTGGCGAGCGTGAGGACGCTCGGCCCACCCTTGGCGTCCAGGACCCGCGACAGCAGCTCGGGCCGCGGCACGATCTCGCGGTGTTGCTCGAGCGGGCGGCGGCTCTTGTAGTCCAGGAGATCGGCGATGCCGCCCGGAATCACCAGCACGATCACCAGCAGGAGGGCGGCGTAGAGGAACGTCGACCATTGCACGAGGGGCGCCGCGAACTCGGGCAGCACCGTCAGGATGATGGTGCCGAGCGCCGGCCCCAGGATCGAGCCGCGCCCGCCGATCAGGATGCCGATGAAGAACAGCACCGACATCTCGAAGGTGAAGGCATCGGGGGTGATGTAGGACTGCAGCGAGGAGAACAGCCCGCCCGCGATGCCGCCCAGTGCGCCGGCGAGCAGGAACACTGCGACCAGCAGCTTGGCCTTGGAGATGCCCGAGGCTTCGGCCGCGACCTCGGCGTCGCGGATCGCGACCAGCGCCCGGCCGTAGCGGCTCGAACCGATATTCGCCGTGATCCAGGTCGCGAGTGCGGCCAGACCGAAGCAGAAGTAGTAGAAGCCCCAGCCCGGCTCGAACGGCCAGGGGAACACCGGGCCCGGCGTGCCGACGCCGCCGCCGGTGACATCCTTCCAGGCCAGCGCCACCTGCGTGACGATGGTAGCGAAGCCGAGGGTCGTCATGGCGAAGTAGAAGGTGCGCAGCCGGAGCGCCGGCAGGCCCACGATCACGCCGAACACCGCGCCCATCGCGCCGCCGGCGATCAAAGCAAGATAGGGAGGCCATTCCACACCGCCCACCCGGCCAGCGGTCAACGCCGCCGTGGTGTAGGCGCCCAAGGTCAGCATCGCCACCCAACCGATGGCGATCTGGCCGGCATAGCCCACCACCAGGTTCAGCCCGGCCGACAGGATCCAGTAGATGTAGGCGCGCTGGGCGATGACGCCGAAGTAGGAATCGTCGAGCAACGGCAGCAGCAGGCCGACCAGCCCAAGGGCGATCCACGACCAGCTGCCTTCGAGCCTGCCGAGCCATCCGGCAGGCGCCTTGGCGGTCGATATCGGAGACGCCGCGTCCGTCATGCGCGCGGCCTCATACTCTTCTGGCCGCCGCCGCCCCCGCCAGGCCCTCGGGCCTGAGCAGCAGCACGACGATGAAGACCGCGAACACCGCGACCGAGGCGAAGATGCCGCCGACCAGGAAGTTGGCCGCCTGCTGGAACAGGCCGAGCGCGATGCCGCCGATGACGGCGCCGCGGTTGGAGCCCATACCGCCCAGCGCCACCGGCACGAAGCCGTAGAAGTTCAGGATCGCCTGATTGCCGAAATAGGCGAGCAGCATCTGCGCGCCGGTGAAGCCCGCCAGCGCGCCGATGACGCCGGCGATGGCGTAGCTCGCGATGCGCAGCCGTGTCTCGGGCAGGCCCAAAGCGCGTGCCGCGTAGCTGTCTTCCGCGATGGCGAGGAAGGCGCGACCGATCAGGGTCTTGCGATAGAGCAGTTCGAGCCCGACGATGGTGACGATGCAGGCGAGCACCGGCAGCCAGAATTTCTGGTCGATCAGGCCCAGCGCCGAATTGGGGTCGATGGGAATGAGCACCGGGAACGGCTGTGCCTCGGTGCCCCATTCGATGGCTGTGACCTGCTGGATCATCAGCGCGAAGGCCAGCGTCGAGAGCACATAGAGGTGCTGTTCGATGCTTTTCAGCACCGGCCGCACGGTCAGGATCTCGGTGATCACGCCGAGCACGGCGCCGGCCGCCATCACCAGCACGAACGCCAGCACGGCGTTCATGCCCATCTTGTTGATGAAGAGCGCGCCCAGCACACCGCCCAGCATTCCCAGCATGCCAGCGGTGAAGCTGAACACACGCGACGCCGAGAACATCACATTGTACGTGATGCCGATCAGTGCGTAGACCGCTCCTACTGCGAGCCCGTAGGAGACGATCGATACGAACATGGTCTAGGCGCTGTAGCCCGGAGCGAGATTGAAGGCGCCGTCCTTGAGCGAGTTGACCTCGCACATCACGACTTCCGAATCGGGGAAGCCGTTATGCTGCTCGGGCGTCCAGGTGACCGTGCCGTAGATGCCCGGCCAACCCTTGACCTTGTTCATGTAAGCCACGATGTCGTCGTTCTTGGTGCCGGCGTTCTTGAAGACGTCGGCCATCATCATGCCGCCGTCCCAGCCCAGCGCCACCCACCACAAGAGCGTATCGCCGAATTCGATCTTGGCCGCCTTCAGGCGATCGACGAACTCCTGGGCGCGCGGCGGCAGCTTGCCGTTGGCGTAGCAGACCTGCCGGAAGTTGTTCGAGTAGACCTTGTTCCAGTACTCGGGCTTCTCGAGCAGGGCCTTGGTCTGGCCGGAGCCGAGCGTGGTCTGGCCGACGATCGGCACGTCCCAACCCATGGCGCCGCGGGTATTGCAGATGCGCGACAGGAAACCGGCATTGACGCTCCACGGCATGATCGCCTGGGCACCGGCGGCTTGCATGCGCAGCATCTCGGGCTTGAGGTCGGGGTTCGCCGCGTCGATGAGGTTCTGGTAGACGACCTCGGCGCCCTTGGCCTTGAGCATCGGCACGTAGGTGTTGACCGAAGCAGTGCCGTAGCCGGTGGTGTCGCTGATCACCGCGACCTTCTTCAATTTGAGCACATCG
>JAUXRT010000101.1 GCA_030681635.1 Reyranella sp. | reverse complement strand
GAGCGTGGCACGATCGACCAGCAGCTCTTCCTTGCGGGTGCCCGACTTGGTGATGTCGATCGCCGGGAAGGTGCGCTTGTCGGAGACCTTGCGGTCGAGGATGATTTCCGAGTTACCGGTGCCCTTGAACTCTTCGAAGATGACTTCATCCATGCGGCTGCCGGTATCGATCAGCGCGGTCGCGATGATGGTGAGCGAACCACCTTCTTCGATGTTGCGCGCCGCGCCGAAGAAGCGCTTGGGACGCTGCAGCGCGTTGGCGTCGACACCGCCGGTCAACACCTTGCCGGAGCTCGGCACGACGGTGTTGTAGGCGCGACCCAGCCTCGTGATCGAATCCAGCAGGATCACCACGTCCTTCTTGTGCTCGACCAGGCGCTTGGCCTTCTCGATCACCATTTCCGCGACGGCGACGTGGCGGGACGCCGGCTCGTCGAAGGTCGAGCTCACGACCTCGCCCTTCACCGTACGCTGCATGTCGGTCACTTCCTCGGGCCGCTCGTCGACGAGCAGCACCATGAGGAAGACCTCGGGATTGTTGGCGGTGATGGCGTGCGCGATGTTCTGCAGCAGCACCGTCTTGCCGGTGCGCGGCGGCGACACGATCAGCGCGCGCTGGCCCTTGCCGATCGGCGCGATCAGGTCGATCACGCGGGTCGAGATGTCGAGCTGCTGCTGCGGCGAGGAGCTCGCCTTCTTGGTGAGCGTGCCGGTGGTGCGCTTCGAGCTGACGCGGCCCGACGAGGTGGCGCGGGCGCCGCCCTCTTCTTCCTTGACGGCCGGCGCCATGACGGCAGCGCCGCCTTCCATCTCGAGCTTCAGCTTCTCGTCGGGATAAAGCGGCGTCAGGCTGTCGAAGTTGATGCGATGGCGTAGCGCCTCGGGATCGTCGAAGTTGATCTTGTTGATCTGGACCATGGCGAAGTAGCGCTCGCCGTCCTTGGGCGCGCGAATCTCGCCTTCCACCGTGTCGCCGGTACGGAGACCGAAGCGGCGCACCTGGGTCGGGCTGATATAGATGTCGTCGGCGCCGGGCAGGTAATTGGCTTCCATCGAGCGCAGGTAGCCGAAGCCGTCGGGCAGCACTTCTATGGTGCCGACGCCGAAGATGGCCTGGTCGGCCGCCGCCAGCTTCTGGAGGATGGCGAACATCAGTTCCTGGCGGCGCATCATGGCCGCGCCCTCGACACCCTGCTCTTCGGCGAAGGCCAGGAGTTCGGGGGGCTTTTTCTTCTTGAGGTCTTGGAGATTCATGGGTCTTCGTCCGAGGTGGGAATGACGCACGCGCTTCGGCGACCGGAACGGTCGAACCTGTGTGAAAAAGCGCTGTGTCGTACTTGGTGTGGGCCCCGTCGATCACCGCCGGGGAGGCGGCGCCAAAGGCCCTAGGTGGCGCCTATATAGGGACGCGACCCTGTTCTGTCAAAGGGTTACCGGCCGGTCATGACTCCTCGGCCAGCATCTCGGCATAGCGGAAGATCTCGGTGTGGTCGGCGCCCTTGCCCAGCTTGCCGTCGGCGGCGGTCCAGTAGGCCACGGCCTGCTCCAGGTTCGGCACCTTGAGCTTGAGATGCGTGGCGACGTCACCCGCCGTGCGCAGGTCCTTGGCCATCAGCGCCGTCGTGAAGCCGGCCACGAAATTACGCGGCACGACGAACTGCCGGCCCTTCACTTCGGTGGCGTTGCTCTTGCCCGTCGAAGTGTTGAAGACGTCGACCATGGTGCCGGGGTCGAGCCCGAAGGCCTCGCCCACCACCAGCGCCTCGCACATGGCGACCAGGCCGGCGGCCGAGAGATAGTTGTTGAGCGCCTTCAGCGTATGGCCGGCACCGGCCGGGCCGCAGAGCGTGATGGTCTTGCCCATGGCGCCGAACACGGGCCGTACCCGCTCGAGATCGGCGGCGGCGCCGCCCACCATGATGCTGAGCGAGCCGTCGACGGCACGCTTCACGCCGCCCGAGACCGGCGCGTCGAGCAACGCCACGCCGCGGCTGGCGAGATCGCGCGCGAGCTTCTGGGTGTCCACGGGATTGGACGAACTCATGTCCATCACAAGCGCACCGGCCTGGAGGCCCTCGACGGCGGCATCGCGGCCCTCGATCAACGCCTGCCGCACGATTTTTCCGTCGGGCAGCATGGTGATCAGCGCATCGGCGCCCTCGGCCGCGGCCTTGGCCGAGGCGGTGGCCAGTGCCCCGGGATGGGCGCCGACGAAATCCGAAACCGCCTTCTGCGAGACGTCGAACACGCGAAGCTTGAAGCCGGCGCCGGCCAGGCGCGCCGCCATCGGGCGGCCCATCCTGCCGAGCCCAAGAAAGGCGATGGTGGCGGGAGGGATCAGTGGAGATGCGGTCATGAACGGGGCCCTGCGGTGAGATCGTATTCATAGAGCGGCAGCGAGCGGCCGGGAATGGCGTCGGACGGCGCGTTCCGCAGGAAACGCGCGCCCATCCGTTCGTAGAAAACGGCAGCGTTGGGATCGGCGAGGATGGTCATGCGCCGCGCGCCGAGACCACGCGCCAGATCGAGAGCGGCGGCGAACAGCGCCCGGCCCGCGCCGGAGCCGATCGCCGGCGGATCGACGAACAGGGCGTCGAGGTCGACCGTGTCGTCCCCGCCCAGCACCGTCGCCATGCCGAGGAGATGGCCTGCCGCATCGGCTGCAACCAGCACGCGGCCAGTTCCGATGTCGTCCTCCGGGACCGCGAGCGCCGCGGTGCTCAGCCGCATGAATTCGGCGTCGTAGCCCCAATGCGCTTTCGACCTGACGCAGAGCGCGGTGAGGGCCAGGCCCTCACCCGCCCGCGCCGGCCGGATGGCGATCGTGCCCTTAGACACCGCGTTCCTTGAAGACGCCGCTCGCCGTCTTGAAGGCGTCGAGACTGGCCGGAATGCCGCAGTAGATCGCGACCTGCAGGAAGATCTCCTTGATCTCTTCCTTGGTCAGGCCGTTGTTCAGCGCGCCGTTGATGTGCAGCTTGAGCTCGGGTCCGCGGTTCAGCGCCGCCAGCATCGCGAGATTCAGCATCGACCGCGACTTCTTCGAGAGGCCCGGCCGCGTCCAGGCGTAACCCCAGCAATATTCGGTGGTGATGTCCTGGAATGCCATCATGAACTCGTCGTTGGCGGCACCAGCCAGAGAGTTGTCGACATAGGCCGCGCCGAGCACGGCTTTGCGCATCTTCATGCCCTCGTCGTACAGCTTCTTGTTGCGCGGCTTGGGTGTGGCTTTCTTTGCCTTCGCTTTGGCTTTGGCCTTGGCCATGGTCTTGCTCCTCCGTTCATGAAGTGACGGACGAACATAGCGCAGGAAATTTCAGAGAACGACCTGACGTGCCGCCGCATCGGAAGGGGCGTCGAGCCCCTTGTCGCGGGCTTGGCGGCAGAGATCGTCGATCGAAATGCCGTCGAGCTGCGCCATCATGCCGTCGCGCAATTTCTCCCACACCGGCCACACCACTTCGTGCGCCAGCGGCGAGCCGACCGATGGATCGTTGGGCTCGGTCTCGGCCTCGAGATTGCGCACGACGCGCACGATCTCACCAACCGTGATCTGCGTCCGGTCGCGGCCGAGGCGATAGCCGCCCCGGGGACCGCGCTTGCCCGACAGGATGCCGGCGCGGACCAGATGCTGCAGGACCTGCTCGAGATAGCGTTTGGGGATGCGCTGACGTGCCGTGATGTCACTGCTGCGCACCGGATGCTCACCGACGTGGAAAGCCACATCG
>JAUXRT010000099.1 GCA_030681635.1 Reyranella sp. | reverse complement strand
CGCGGTCGATGCTGAGCTCCAGCGCGCGGCGCACGCGGGGATCTTTGGCGAGCGGCGTGTTGGCCTTGTCGCCGTTGGCAAGATTTATGGTGAGGCCGAGATAACCCAGCGACGTCGCCTTGCTGAGCTTCAGCTTGGGATTGTCGCGGACCGTCTTGATGTCGGTGGCGAGCACGCGCTCGATCAGGTCGAGGCCGCCGGAGCGCAGGTTGGCCAGGCGCACCGTGCCGTCGACGATCGGCAGGTAGGTGATCTTGTCGACGAAGACATTGTCCTTGTTCCAGTAGTCGGCGAACTTCTCGACGACGATGCGGTCCTGCTGGACGCGCTCGACGAACTTGTAGGGGCCGGCGCAGACCGGCTTCAGGCCAAACTTGTCGCCTGCCGCTTCGGCTGCCTTGGGCGAGACCATCATGCCGGCGCGGTCGGTGAGCTGGGCCAGCAGCGGCGAGAACGGCGCCTTGAGGTTGAGCTTGATGGTCGTGGGATCGACTACGTCGATGCTGTCGATGGCGGCGATCTCGGGCTTGCGGAACGAGCCCTTCATGTTGAGGTGCCGCTCGAGGCTGTACTTGGCCGCGGCGGCGTCGAAGACTTCGCCGTCGTGGAATTTCACGCCGGGGCGCAGCTTGATGGTGACGGTCTTGCCGTCGGCCGAGGTCTCGTGGCTGAGGGCAAGCTGCGGCACGACGGCGAGATTCTCGTTGATGTCGAACAGCTTGTCGCAGATCGAGGCGAAGACGATACGCCCGACGTAGGTGCGCGCCAGTGACGGGTCGAGCACGTCAGGATCCTCGGCCAGGCCGATGCGCAGGTTGGTCTGGGCCAGCGCGCCGCCGACGGCGCCAGTTGAAAGTGCAATAGTCGAGAGCGCGACGGCCAGTGCGGCGCGCCGAATGATCTGTCTCATGTTGCCTCCCTATGGGTCGAAACGAATGCCGCCTGCAGGCGCGCCAACCGGGCCCGATCCTGGGCCGTTCCACCCTGTGCGATCAAGGGCGGCGCGGCCGGCAGTTCGGGCCACCACGGACAGGCCGTGGCATGTCCCGTGCCGTCGTCGAGGAGCGCCGGCACGTCGACGCGGCAGGATTCGCGCACGAACGGGCAGCGGGTATGGAAGCGGCAGCCCGGCGGCGGCTTGGTGGCACTGGGAATGTCGCCTTCCAGAAGCGTGCGGTCGCGCGCGAGGCCGGGATCGGGCACCGGCACGGCGGAAAGCAGCGCCCGCGTGTAGGGATGGCGCGGATTGCGGAAGAGCTCGTCGGTGCTCGCCGTCTCCACGATCTTGCCGAGGTACATGACGGCGATGCGGTCGGCGATGTGCTTCACGACGGCGAGATCGTGGCTGATGAAGATGTAGGAGAGGCCGAAGCGCTTCTGCAGCTCGCCCATCAGGTTGATGACCTGCGCCTGGATCGACACATCGAGCGCCGACACCGGCTCGTCGGCCACGATCAGCCGGGGCTCGACCGCGAGCGCACGGGCGATGGCCAGGCGCTGGCGCTGGCCGCCGGAGAATTCATGCGGATAGCGCCGGATGTGGTCGGGCCGCAGCCCCACCAGCTCCAGGAGTTCGGCCACCCGAGCGCGGGCGGCCTCGCCGGAGGCCAGCCGGTGCAGCATCAGCGGCTCGCCCAGCATGGCGCCCACCGTCATGCGCGGATTGAGCGAGGCGTAGGGGTCCTGGAAGATCACCTGCATGCGCCGGCGGCGGGCGCGGAGGGCCGACTGGTCGAGGGCCAGCAGGTCGTCGCCCTCGAAGCGTACGGCCCCGGCGGTGGGCTCGAGCAGGCGCAGCACCAGCCGGCCCACCGTCGACTTGCCGCAGCCCGACTCGCCCACGATGGCCAGCGTTTCGCCCTCGCGGACCTCGAAGTCGATGCCGTCGACGGCATGGACATGGCCGGAGACGAGGCCGAAGGCGCCCTGGCGCACCGGGAAGTGTTTGACCAGGCCGCTCACTTCGAGAAGCGCGCTCATGTCGCGACCTCCGAAAGCGGCGCGCGCCGGCAGCGGCTGAAATGGCCGGGCTCGATCTCGCGCAAAGCCGTGGGGCGCTCGATGCAGGCGGGCTCCACGAAGGGACAGCGGGCGGCAAAGCGGCAGCCCTCGGGCGGCGCGGTCATGTCGGGCACGCGGCCCTCGATGGAGGGCAGGCGGTCGCGCTTTTCATCGAGCCTCGGGATCGAGCCCAGCAGGCCCACGGTGTAGGGATGCTCGGGCCGGGCGAACAGTTGGGCGACGGGCGCGCGCTCGACGATCTGGCCCGCGTACATGACCGCCACGTCGTCGGCCATCTCCGCCACTACGCCGAGATCGTGGGTGATCAGGATGATCGAGGTCTGTGTGTCGCGCCTGAGGCCGCGCATCAGATCGAGGATCTGCGCCTGGATGGTGACGTCGAGCGCTGTGGTCGGTTCGTCGGCGATCAACAGCTGCGGGCCGCAGGCCAGGGCCATGGCGATCATGGCGCGCTGGCGCATGCCGCCCGAGAGCTTGTGCGGATATTCGTCGACCCGTTTCTCGGGGCTGGGGATGCGCACCAGCTTCAGCATGGCGATGGCGCGCGCCCGCGCATCGGCGGCGTTCAGGCCCTGGTGCCGCTGGATCGCCTCCACGATCTGGTCGCCGATCGTGTAGGAGGGATTGAGCGAGGTCATCGGCTCCTGGAAAATCATGGCGACGCGGCTGCCGCGCATGTCGCGGCGCTCGCCCGGGTCGAGCGTCAGGAGATTGCGGCCTTCGAAGCGGATCTCGCCGCCCACCGTACTGTTTTCCGGCGGCAGCAGGCCCATGATGGCGAGCGAGGTCACGCTCTTGCCGCAGCCCGACTCGCCCACCAAGCCGAGGGTGCGGCCGAGTCCGACGGCGAGATCGATGCCGTCGACCGCGCGGACGATGCCGTCGTCGGTGGCGAAATTCACGGTAAGGCCGCGGAGGTCGAGCAGCGTTTCGCTCATGTACGTTCCGCCGCCAGGCTCCTTTCGATGCCGGCATCGATCTCGGCGCGATCGAAGATGCCGGCGGGATTCTCGCGCGTGGGCACGAAGGCGCGGAAGTGTGTCCAGCGCTCGCGGCTCACGGCCTCAAGCCGCGCAAGCTCGAGCAGCGGCTCGATATGGTCGTCGACCCTGAGGTCGAGCTCGGAATATTCCTGGTTGCCGTAGATGACGAGCGCCGCCGACTGCTTGCCGCGCTTGTCGCCACCGGCGGCTTCGCCTGCCCTCATGGCGGCGATCAGGCGGCGCGGCAGGGCAAGATCGGTGCGTTCGCGCAGGACCCGGACCGTCTCCGACACGACGGCGGGCCCCGCCAGCATGTTGCCGGCGACCGACATGTCGTCACCGA
>JAUXRT010000089.1 GCA_030681635.1 Reyranella sp. | reverse complement strand
CTGTTCGAGCGCGTCGGCCGGCGGCTGGTCCTGGCGCCGGCCGGCGAGCGGCTGCTGGCCCCGGCGCGCCGGTTGTTGGCGATGAACGACGAGGTCTGGTCGTCGATGCGCACGCCGTCGTTCGAGGGTGAGGTCCGCCTGGGCGTGCCCTACGATATCGTGGGCAGCTTCGTGCCGGCGGTGCTGCGCGGCTTCGCCAAGGCCCAGCCGCGTGTCCGCGTCAGCTTGGTATGCGAGGATTCGAAGATCGTGCGCGAGGCCCTGAAGTCGGGCGGCGTCGACCTTGCGCTGACCACCGAGACCGATTGCGGCCGCCACGGCGAGACCCTGCGCACCGATCGGCTGGTCTGGGTTGGCGGGCCCGGGGGCGATGCGCACCTGAAGGACCCGCTGCCGGTCTCGCTCGGCGCACCGAGCTGCGTCTTCCGGCCGGTGGCGATCGACGCTTTAGGCAAAGCACGGCGCGACTGGCGCGCCGTCTGCGAAGTAAGCCGCATGGAGCCGGTCCATGCCGTGCTCGAGGCCGGCCTTGCGGTGGCGCCGCTGCTGCGCTCCTCGGTGCCAGCGCGCTTCGAGATCCTGGGCCGGGACGCGCGCCTGCCGGGCCTGCCGGAATTCCGCATCAACCTCTATGCCCCGCCGGGCCTGAGCCCAGCCGCCCGCGATCTGGCTGACCACGTGCGCGCGGGCTTCTCCGGCGCACGAGCGTCTCCCGGGCGATGAGTCTGCACAACAATTGATACCAAGCGACGGCTGTTTCGGCAGAGCGACCGCAATTATAGTCCGTCTCGTCATTCAGGGATGTCGTTCATGCGGTTTCTACTCGGTTGGGCGCTGAAATTGGCCTTCGTGGGCCTCATCTATGCCGGCGTCACCGGGGCCATTCCGATGCAGTTGCCGGACACGATCCTGGGCTATCAGCTGCCTGACGCGGCCAAGCGGTTCGCCGGCAGCGGCGGCCAGATCCAGGACATCGCCGGCAAGACCCAGGCAGGTTTCAAGGGCATCGCCGACAGCCTGAAGTAGTTCGCTGCACGAAATTCGAGGGGGCGTCCAAGGACCCGCCGCTGCACGATCTCAGGATCGTGCAGCGGCGGGCTTCTTTTTGCAGTGAATCTGCTTTTGCAATGGATTATTGCACCGGCGTGCCCTGTGGCACGCACTTTGCTGCTTTGCCCATGTCAAGGCAACGGTGTGCTGGATTTCCACCATGGGTCGCTGCTATTTTGCAAAAGGTGGGATCGGCGAGAGGAGTCGCTGAATCCGCCTGTCTTTGCCGGCCCAGGCGTGGGGATGGATAGCCGTGGGAGAGTCGTACCACCGGTTGGGGTAAAATGAAGAACAACGTCGTTATCGCCACGCACCACAAGACCGGCACTGTTTGGATGGCTACCGTGTTCAAGGCCATAGCCGACGAACTCGGGGCGACCTATGTCGACTATTGGGCCGAGCGCAAGAACCTGGGGCAGGCGCTCAAGCCGCCGTTCGTCCTCTTCAACTACGATTCCGACTTTCGCGGCCACTCCGACCTCCTCGACCGCGACGACGTCCGGATTCTTCATCTGATCCGCGATCCGCGCGACGTCCTTATCTCAGCAATGCACTATCACTGCAAGTCGGGCGAAACCTGGCTGCACGAGCCCGTGCCGGGCTACGACAACGTCACCTACCAGCGTCGGTTGAATGCCTTCGCGACTCGCCACGAGCAGTATGTGTTCGAGATGGAGAACTCGACCTTCAGCACGCTGCGCGACATGCAGCAGTGGCGCTACGGTCGGGCGAACTGCTTCGAGGCCCGCTACGAAAAGATGAGGCTGGATACCGAGATGAAGTACTGGTCCGGGATCATGGATTTCCTGGGCTTCGATGCGGCCGAGCAGCAGGTCTGCCGCCGGCGCTTCTGGCAGTACAGCCTGTTCGGCAACCTCGCCCGCGGCCACAAGCATGTCCGCTCGGGCGACGTCGCCCAATGGAAACGTGAGTTCACGCCGACCCTGGCCGCCGCCTTCCGCTGGAAGTTCCCGCGACTTCTGCAGTCGCTGGGCTACGAGCCCGACGATCGCTGGGTCGGTCGCGTCAAGGGTCCGCGCCCGCCCCCCGGCTCGAACCTGACGCCGAGCGGCCCGGTCTCTCTGCTCAAGCGGATTGCCGGTCGGCCTTGGGAACGCTTCAAGGCAGCCTCGAGCCCGAGCGCCTGACGGCCTGCCGTCACCCGATCAGGGTTTCGGCAACAGCCGCTTCGCCTGCATCTCGGCGAAGCACTTCCGGAACATGGCTTCGGTGTCCATCACCTCGGTGAAGCCGGCCTGCATCAGTTTGATGGTCGACACGAGCGCCGCCGGCCCCGGTCTGTCGCGGCCGAAGCCCATCGTGTAGTCGGCATATTCGAACGATAGCCCGACGAAGTCTTTTAGCGTGCCCGATCTCAGCCCATGGGCGGCGCAGATTTCCGCCCAGTCGGCCTCGCGCGGCCGGATCTCGCGATCGAGCGCCAACGGCACGTGCTCGCCGGCTTCAAAGCCCAGCGCGTCGGCGATGGCGGGCCAGACATTGGGCCACACGAATACGTCGCCGTTGGTGACATTGAAGATCTCGTTCCGCGCCGTATCGGCGTGCCCCGCCCAGGCGATGGCACGCGCCAGCAGGTCGGCATCGACCGCCTGCGCCACGCGGCCGACGCCGCCGGGGTAATCGAGTTTGGTCTTGCCGGCGCGGCGCATCATGGCGGCGTAGACGCCCAGCGCCGGGATCACGTTCATGGCGCTGCCGACCGAATCGCCCACGATCAGCACCGGCCGCAGGATCGACCAGGCCCAGTCCTTGCCCTTCTGCGCCGCGCGCAGGTAGCGCTCCTGGTTCCAATAAAAGTTCGGCTGCTCGTGCATTTCCGAACGGTTCTCGCGCGCCGGCACAGTGAGCGGCCGGACATGCACGCCGTAGGCCTTCGTCCCCTGCAGCAGCGCCACATGGCGCAGCCCCGGTGCCGCGCGCTCCAGCGATCCGAACAGATTTTTAAGCATCAAGTCGTTGGTGCGGATCTGCTCGTCCTCCTGCCAGCCCGCGACCAGTCCCGGCCGCTCATAGAGGGCGGCGTAGACGAGATGCGTGACGCCTTCGAAGGCAGGTGCGGCCTGTACACAGGCATCGGTATCGGTGAGATCGAGCGGCAGCCAGCGTGCGCCGAAGGTCTCGTCGGGGCGGCGGCGTGAAACGGCGATCACTTCGCAGCCCTTTTCGGACGCGAAGTGTTTCATTGCGGCATAGCCGACGAGGCCGGTGGCGCCGGCAATCAGGATTTTGCGGGGCATCGTATCTGATGCATCAGGGGGAGCGGCTCGCATGGCCGCTCCACCCTAGCACTCAGGCGCGCATCACGCGCCTGTCGAGGTCGTCAGCTAGTAGCGGCTCTCGCGCATCGGAATGACCTGGCCGCTCGCATTGACCCGGTTGCCCTGCGAGTCGTAGCGGTTGCCGAATTCGTCGCGCGTCACCGCCTGCGCCTGGACTTCGCCCTGCGGGTAGTAGGCCGGCTGGTAGCCCGGAGCAGGCTGGTAAGCCGGCGCCGGCTGGTAGTACGGCGCGGGCTGGCCGGCCAGGCGGTAGCCATTGCCATCGACGCGATAGCCCTCGGCGTCGATCCGGTAGCCGGCCGCATCGGTGCGGTAGGACGGGACCGGGGCCGCCGAGGTTTGCAGGCGGTAGCCGTTGGCATCGACGCGGTAGCCCTGGCCATCGACCCGATACCCCTGGGCATCGACGCGATAGGCTGGAACGGCGGCGGCGTCGCGGTAGGTGCGGGCGTCGACCTCGCGTGCAACGCAGCGGTCGTAGGGCGCCGAGCCGATCGTCAGGCCGTAGGAGTAGCAGGCGCTCCGTGCATCGTTGGAGATCATCGCCGGGGCATAGCCCGGCGTGGCGCGGTAGCTGGCGCGGGCCTGCTGTTCGCTGCTCACGCAGCGGCTGTAGGCCGCCGTGTTGGGCACGAAGCCATAGTCGACACAGGCCTGGTTGGAAGAGGCGTAGAGACCGCTGCCGCTGGCGGCACTTATTCGGCTGGTGTCGGTGTTCTGGCAGGCGGCGGCGAGCAGGCCGAGAGACACGGTCGTCAGGATGCGGAGGCGCATTGGGTGGGGATTCCCTTCTGGAATACGATCCACCTTGAACGCGGCATACTCCAAAGGGTTGCCGCCCACTTCGAAATGAATGGCCTATTGGCTGGGCAGGATGATCTCGAAGCGCGCGCCGCCCTCGACGCGGTTGGCGGCGGAGATGCGGCCGCCCATCTCTTCCAGGATGCGGCGGCAGATGCGCAGCCCCAGCCCAGTGCCTTTGCCGCTCGGCTTGGTGGTGACGAACGACGTGAACAGCCTGGGCAGGACATCGCTGGCAATGCCGGGCCCCGAATCCTCTACGGCAATTCGCACGAAGGTACGGCCATTCTCCTGCGTCGTGTCGGTGACGATCGAAATGGCGCCGCCGCCGGCATCGCGGGCATTGTTGATCAGGTTGACCAGCACCTGCGCCAGATGTCCGGCGTCGCCCAGCACGGCAGGCAACCGGGCAGCCAGCTCCTCCTGAAGCGTCATGCCGGCTTCGCGCACGCCGTGGCCGGTGAGGTCGATGGCGCGGCGGATGGCCTCGTTCGGATCGAACCGCTCGGGCGTGTCGGACGAGGTGCCGCGCACGAAGGCGCGCAGGTCTCCGATGATACGGCTCGCCTGATCGACCTGCTGGGCGATGCGGTCGAGCTTGCCCTGCACGAAAGCATGGTCCGGCTGGCCGCCACGCTCCAACGCCAGGGCGAACTCATCCAGTGCCGAGGCGCAGGCGATGTTGATCACCTGCAGCGGCTGGCTGAGCTCGTGCGCCATGGTGCCGGCCATCTCGCCCACGGTGGCGAAGCGTTCGGCATTGTAGAGGGCCTGCTCGGCCTCGCGGCGCTCGGTGTCGTCGACGCCCAGCAGCATGATGTTGCTCACGGCGCCGTCGGCGTCGGTGGCCGGCGTCGCCGTGATCGCGATCAGCCGCTCGCGGCCCGACGGATCGCGCCGCCTGATGGCGAACCGGGAGCGCTTGGTGCGTTCGGGATTGAGCGGGCAGGGCAGGATCTCCTGCAGCGGGCGGCCGACGGCATCGGCGGCGGGAATGCCGGTGAGGGCGGTGAAGCCGCTGTTGACCATGGCTACGTTCAGCGCGCGGTCGACCAGCACGATCAGCGCGCCGCCCGATTCGACGATCGAGCGCAGGCGGGTCATTTCCGAATCGAGCCGCTGCTCGAGCTGCACCCGCTCCTCGACGTCGCGGATCTCGCCGGTGCTGACCACGCGCCCGTGCTCGTCGCGCCAACGCTTGGCCCGCACTTCGACGTGACGCACCGCTCCGCCGGCCGTGATCATCGAGAAGCGGGCGAAAGTACCGGGGTCGCTCGGGTCGTATTCGCGGGTGGTCTGGCGCCGCACCCGGTCCATCGAGTCGGGAGCGATAAGCTGGAGGAAGTGGGTGCCGACGAATTTCTCCGGCGGCAGGCCGAACATGTCGGCGACGGCGGCATTCGCGAAGGTGAATTGCCCGGTCTCGACGTCGAGCGTGTAGGCCACGTCGACCATCGAATCGACCAGCGACTGGTAGCGCGCGCGGGCATTCGCCTGCTCGGCGCGCGCCTTTTCCAGCGCGAATTCGTGCTGCTTGATGTCGGTGACGTCGACCCGGAGCCCGACCGTGAGACCGCTGGGCGTGCCCTTCTCCGACCAGTCGAACCACCTCCCGTCGTCGGCCTGGCGCGTGCGTTCCGTGGTCTTGGTGCGGAAACGTTCGATCCACTCCTGCACGGGCTGCGGCCCCATGCCGGCCGCCTCGAGGCCGCGCGCTGAATCGTGCGCCAGGGCCGAGTAGGTCCGGCCGATCGCATCGGGTCGCCGCAGCGCAGGTGTCAGTGTCCGCGCCACCGAATTGCACAGCAGCAGGTGCTCGGTGGCATCGTAGACGACGACGCCGGCCGGCAGCGCCTCGACGACCTCGGTCAGCATGTCACGCGAGGCTCCGGCCTGTTGTGCTGCTTCTGCGGCGAGACGCCATTGCGCGTGATAGTCCATCGATGTGCGGCCGACGAGCAGGATCAGGACCAGCCCGGCGCAGACGAAGCCTGTGGTGCTGAGCGTCAGGATCAGCAGCGCCACCGTATAGTCGTCGATCAGGTGGCCGATCAGGTCGTCGGCGGCGCGGGTCGTCGACAGGCTGAGTTCGGTGATCTCGTCGCGGAGCTGGAGCAGCTGGCGCAGTACGGCGGCGTCGATCGGCTTGCGATCGATGTCCAGGGCGCGGATTTCACGGCCCAGCCGATCGATGAAGGCCGGCTGCGCGGCGCAGGTCTCGGCCAGCGTCGTCTGCGGCGCCAGCTCGAAATCACGGCACAGCGTTGCGAGCGATTCGATGAAATGGCGCCACGGCGCATCGGCGATCGCCGCGGTGGGGACGGCCGGGCCGGCAGAGGAACTCGCCAGGATGCCGCGCATCATCAGGCGACTTGCATTGTCGAGCATCAGCACTTCACGCGCCTTGCGCCGCTCCGGGTCGACATCGGAGCGATGGAGCGACAGGCCGATGGCGGCGAAGGCCACGACGCAACAGACCACGCCGACGATGCCGGCGAAGCTGGCCCACAGGACGCCGCGTGTTCCGAGGGCGAGGCGCGCCTGGCCGGGGAAGGATCGCAGCAGGTCGGCGAAGGTCGGCACATCCGGCCGTGCGAGTTCGCTCGTCGCCATGATCAGACTCCGATGTCTTGCTGCAGTGCTTGCCGCTGGATTCCCGCGCGGCGCCCCCGTCTCGTCAAGCCCGTCCGGTCGGGCCTACGAAGGGCCGGGCTAGTGGCGGGTGCCACCCGTGCCGGTCGAGAGCCAGCCCTTGGCCCTAGGCGTATCCTCGCCCTTGGTGCTGGCATCGACCAGTTTCAGCACCGCCTGGCGCAATGGCCCCAGCGGCACCGGCTTGTTCACGAACACGGTGATACCGAGTGCGTGCAGGGTCTCCTCGGACAGCCCGTCGATGCGTCCCGACATGATGAGGATGGCGGCCGAGGGCAGCAAAGCGCGCAGCGCTTCCGCCAGCTGCACGCCCGTCATATCCGGAAGATTGTAGTCGACCACCACCACCCGGGGCTCGTATTTGGTCGCCCTGGCAATCGCCGTCGCGGCATCGAAAGCCGACTCGACGCTGAGATTGGCGCGGCGGAGGTAATCCGCCATTTCGAGGCATTGGACGGTACTGTCCTCGACGATGAGCACATCACACCGGGTGACTTCGGGGATGATCGGCCTCCTGCGGTGACTAACCTTCAAGGAATAGTATAGACCGGATCACGACGACTTTGTGGCATATCCGGCGAGCGTATGTGCAGCCCCGGGCCGCGATCAATTCGCAGTCAGACGGCAATGAGCCATCGGAGTTCGCCCGCTACCGCGCCAGCAACTCGGCTGCCAGGGCGTTCCACTCCTCTTCCAGCGACACGGTCGGGACGGGGCGGCCGATACGCCGGTACCACCAGCCGGCATTGCTCATGTCGCCTTCCTGGCGGTGCAGATGTGCGTGGACCCGATCGCAATCGGCCTCGCCTTCGTGGCTCTGCACGCACTCATGCGCCCGCGCCCAGTCGCCGCGACGCGCCCACCAGAGCGCCTCCAGGGCGGGGGCGAGGTCGGTCGGCGGTGTTGACGCGGACACGCTGCTTCTGAGTGCATCGATCGTCGTCATCGTGCTGGCCCTGTTGCTTGAACGATCTTCGATACGGCTATCGGTCCAAGTCTCACGCACGCCGGAATGGCAGTCCACCGGAATGTAATTCCACCAAGGACTTCGCGAGGCTTCCACTGCGGGTTCCTCGGCGTCGGCAGCCGTTATGTGGCCGTGCCTTACGAGGCCCTCAAGAGCGACGGCAAGAAGATGATACTGCGGTCAGTCGATCGCTACTCCACCCTTGCCCCTGACGCCTTGATGATCGGCGCCAGCCTGGCTTCGTTGTCGGCGCGGTACTTGGCAGTGTCGGCCGGGCCCAGCCACAGTGGCGTGCCGCCCTGGACGAGGAAGGTCGCCTTCAGCTTCTCGCTCTCCAGCGCCTTCCTGGTCAGTGCCGCCGCCTTCTCGACCATGGCCGGCGGCAGGCCCGCAGGGCCGCAGAGGCCGCCCCACGAGGTGATCTCGAAGCCGGGCAGGAACGTCGACATGGTCGGGATCTCGGGCAGCAGGGGATTGGGCTCGGCCGAGGTCACGGCGAGCGGCCGCACCTTGCCGGCACGGACCTGGGCGATCACGCCGGGCAGGTTGTCGTAGACCATGTCGATTTGGCCCGCGAGCAGGTCCTGCAGCGCCGGTGCGCCGCCGCGGTAGGGCACGTGCACCATGTTGAGCCCGGCCTTCTGCTTCAGCATTTCGCCGCAGAGATGCGGGCTGGTCCCCTGGCCGCCCGAGCCGAAGGTGTATTTGCCGGGCGAGGCTTTCACGAACTCGATCAGCTCGGGCACCGTCGTGGGCGGCA
Organism: Reyranella sp.; assembly: GCA_030681635.1. GTDB lineage: Bacteria > Pseudomonadota > Alphaproteobacteria > Reyranellales > Reyranellaceae > Reyranella. The sequence goes on along the minus strand of JAUXRT010000089.1, from coordinate 1,574 downwards.
GGCCGAGCCTCACCACCAGGAGGTTCGGCACCTGCCACAGCATCGAGATCGCGGTGAAGTCGCGGGCCGCGTCGAACGGCAGCTTGGCATAGAGCGTGGGCGCAATGGCGTGCGCGGCGATGGTGTAGAGGCCGAGCGTGTAGCCATCGGGCGTCGACTTGGCGAGCAGGTCGGCGCCGACGTTGCCGCCCATGCCGCCTTTGTTCTCGACCATGAACTGCTGGCCGGTGAGTTCGGAGAGTTCCTGGCAGACGACGCGGCTCAGCACGTCCGTCGCGCCGCCGGGCGGGAAGTGGTTGATGTAGCGCACCGACTTGTTCGGCCAGTCGGTCTGCGCCCGGGCGGCGCCGGACGCGATCATCGGTGCCAGGGAAAGAGCGAACGCATGGCGACGCGAAAGCCGAAGCTTGGTCATGGCGAGCCTCCCAATCATTTCTTTATTGGGAGCATCCTACGCCAGTTTAACCGCTATGCGGAATCAGATTCCGCATAGCGGGATAACACCGCGTCGGGATTGACGAGCGCGTCGACCGGTCGGAACGGCTACTCCACCTTGGCGCCCGACGCCTTGATCACAGGCGCCAGCCGCGCCTCGTTGTCGGCGCGGTACTTGGCGGTGTCGGCGGGGTTGAGCCAGACCCGCTCGGCGCCCTGCTTGTCGAACGCCTCCTTGAGCGCGTCGCTCTGCAGCGCCGTCTTCAGGAGGCCCGAGAGCTTGTCCACCATCGCCGGCGGCATGTTGGCCGGGCCGCAGATGCCGCCCCACGAGGTGATCTCGTAGCCGGGCAGGAACTCGGCCATCGTCGGCGTATCGGGCGCCGCGGGATGGCGCTTGGCCGAGGTGACGGCAAAGGCTTTGACCTTGCCGCCCTTCATCAGGCCGAGCGGCCCCGGCAGGTTGTCGAACATCATGTCGACCTGACCGGCCAGGATGTCCTGGTGGGCCGGCGCGCTGCCGCGATAGGGCACGTGCAGGAGGTTGATCCCGGCCATCTGCTTGAACAGCTCGCCGGTGATCTGCGGGCTGGTGCCCGCACCGGAGGAGGCGAAGGAATATTTGCCCGGATTGGCCTTCGCCAGCGCGATGATCTCCGGCACGGTGCTCGCCGGGAAGTCGAGCCGTGTCATCAGGAAGTTCGGCACCTCCCAGAGAATGGCGATGCCGGTGACGTCGCGACCGGCATCGAACGGCATCTTGACGAACAGCGTCGGCGCAATGGCGTGGGCGGCGATGGTGTAGAGGCCGATCGTGTAGCCGTCGGGCGTTGCCTTGGCGACCAGGTCGGCTCCCAGCACGCCGCCGTTGCCGCTCTTGTTCTCGATCACGAACGTCTGGCCGGTCAGGTTGGTGAGTTCGGCGCAGACGATGCGCGACAGCGTGTCGGTCGGGCCGCCGGCCGGGAAGGGCACGATGTAGCGGACGGACCTGTTCGGCCAGTCGGCCTGCGCCCGGGCGACACCCGAGGCGATCATCGGCGCAGAGAGCGCGCCGCCAGACAGAATAAGTGCGCGACGACGGGGCAGGATAAACTTGGACATCTTAAACGTAGCCTCCAAAAGGTGTTCTTGTTGGT
>JAUXRT010000086.1 GCA_030681635.1 Reyranella sp. | reverse complement strand
GGGCAGACCGCTCATCACCGGATCGACCAGCAGGGCGGTGCGCCGTTCACTGAGCGACCCGATCTCGGCGATCGCCAGGGCCAGGGTGTCGGCGGCGAAGGCCACCGGCTCGGCGTGGAAGTTGCCGCCCGACAGGGCCTCGTTGGTCTCAGGGAAGATCAGCGGATTGTCGGTGACGCCATTGGCCTCGGTCGAGAGCGTCGCCGCCGCCTGGCGCAGGATGTCGAGCGCGGCGCCCATCACCTGGGGCTGGCAGCGCAAACAGTAAGGATCCTGCACCCGCTCGTCGCCGACCAGATGGGAGGCGCGGATGGCGGATCCCGTCATCAGGCGGCGCAGCGCGTCCGCCGAATCGATCTGGCCCTGATGTCGCCGCAGCAGGTGGATGCGCGGATCGAACGGCGCGTCGGAGCCGCGCGCCGCGTCGGTCGACAGCGCGCCGGTCACGAGCGCGGCGTGGTGGAGGTTTTCCGCTTCGAACAAGCCAGCCAGCGCATAGGCGGTGGAGAATTGCGTGCCGTTCAGCAGCGCCAGGCCTTCCTTCGCACCCAAGACCAAGGGCTTCAGGCCGGCATCGGCCAGCGCCGTCGCCGCCGGCACGCGGACATCACCGACCAGCATGTCGCCGACGCCGATCATCGCTGCCGCCATGTGGGCCAATGGTGCCAGGTCGCCCGAAGCGCCGACGGAGCCCTGGCAGGGGATCACCGGCGTCAGCCCCTTGGCCAGCAGCGCTTCCAACAGCTTCACCGTCTCGACGCGCACGCCCGAGGCGCCCTGCGCCAGGCTGCCGAGTTTCAGCGCCATCATCAGCCGCGCGACCGGCACCGGCATGGGACGGCCGACTCCGGCGGCATGCGACAGCACGATGTTCCGCTGCAGTGTCCCGAGATCCGCGGCGTCGATCCGCACGCTGGCCAGCTTGCCGAAGCCGGTATTGATCCCGTAGACCGGCGCGCCTTTCGCCAGGATGGCGGCCACGGCCTTCGCCGACGCCTCGATGACGGGATAGTTGTCCGGGTCGATGGCGGCGGAGGCGCCGCGATAGATCTCGCGCCAAGCAGAAAGCGGGACGGCGCCGGGTGCCAGGGTGATCGTCGTCATTGTCCCCTCATCCTCCCTGCCAGACCCTGCCGTGGAGTGGAACCGCTGGCCTCGTCTTGCTCCGGGGCATATTATGACTATACATAATAACGCCTGTCTACCCGGACGATTCATGATCAGGAAAGCGACCCCACCGCCCCCGCCGGCCTCGCTCCATCAGCGCATTCTCGCCGACCTTCAGGGAAATATCCTGTCGGGCGAATGGCTGCCGGGTGCCCGCATCGCCACCGAGCATGAGCTGGCGGCACGCTACGACTGCTCGCGCATGACCGTCAGCAGCGTCTTGGGGAAACTCGTCCGGGCGGGCCTGGTCGAACGCCGCCGCAAGGCGGGTACCTTCGTCAAGCGCCCGCACTCCCAGGCGGCCGTGCTGGAAATCCACGACATCAAGACCGAGGTGCTGGCGCTGGGCCTGCCCTACCGGTTCGTGCTTATCGAACGCGAGGCGCGCAGGAGCACGCGCACCGACCGTGCCTGCCTCGGCGTCGGTGCGTCGGAGCGGATCCTGGCACTCGTCGGCCGGCATTTTGCCGGCGCGAAGGTCTTCTGTCTGGAGGAACGGCTGATCAATCTCGCGGCCGTACCGCGGGCGGCCAAGGAGGATTTCTCGGAGCTGGCACCCGGAGGATGGCTGTTGGAGAGCGTGCCGTGGACCGCCGCCGAGCACAAAATCCGCGCCGTCGGCGCCAGTGCCTCGACGGCGGCGGCGCTTCTCGCGCGGCCGGGAACAGCCTGCCTGGTGGTCGAACGCCGGACCTGGCGGGCCGAGATCCCCGTCACCCACGTCCGCCTCACCTATCCGGGCAACGCCCACGAATTGATCGCGCGCTTCACGCCGTCCCAAACGTGAGATCACGTCCCGGCGGCAGAGCGGTTGCCACTTGGCACAATTCGTGCTGACTTAGCCTGTATAGACAACCTGCGGGGAGGTTGGCATGAGCGGTTCGGATCGGTCGCCGGCGACAGAAGAAGATGTGGCGTCCTACCAAAGGGACGGGGTCGTCGTTCTGCGCCAGGTTTTCAGACCCTGGATGGACACGTTGCGGGCCGGCATCGATGCGCTGATGGCCGACCCCAGCCCGCTCGAGCGGACGGTGCGGCCGGCGGATGGCTCGGCGCCCTTCTTCCAGGACCTGTGCAACTGGCAGCGCATCTCCCAATTCGAGGCGTTCGTTCTGGAATCGAACGCGGCCGAGGTCGCGGCGCAACTGATGCAGTCGAAGACGGCGCGCTTCTTTCACGATCATGTGCTCGTGAAGCAGCCTGGCACCAGCACCGTCACCCCCTGGCATCAGGACCAGCCCTACTACTGCGTCGAAGGCCGGCAGAGCGTGAGCTTCTGGATTCCGCTCGATCCCGTGTCGCGCGATGTCGTGATGGAATGCATCCGCGGCTCGCACCGCTGGGGCAAGGGTTTCAGGCCGATGCGCTTCGACGGCACGCGCCTCTACGAGAACGACGACTTCGAGGTCATGCCCGACATCGAGGCGATGCGCGGCCAACTCGACGTCGCCGGCTGGGACATGGAGCCGGGCGATGCCATCGCCTTCAGTTTCCGCACCGTGCACGGCGCGCCCGCCAATCGCTCGCCGCGCCCGCGCCGCGTCTTCTCCGCCCGCTGGGTGGGCGACGATGCGGTCTATGCCAAGCGCGCCGGTCGCGGATCGCCGCCGTTCACCGGCCTTACCATGGCCGACGGCGATCCGTTCGACGCGCCCATCTTTCCTGTCGTCCACCGGTCGTAACCCAGTCAGTTCACCCACCAACGGAGCATTCGATGTCAAAATCCATGAAGACGCTCGTTGCCGCGCTCGCAGGTGCCGCTCTCGCTGGCGGGGCCTCGCTTGCCCAGGCACAGGACACGAAGGTCGCCATCGGCATCTCGGGCTGGACCGGCTTCGCGCCGCTCACGCTCGCGAAGGAAGCCGGCATCTACAAGAAAAACGGCCTCGACGTGTCGATCAAGAAGATCCCGCAGAAGGACCGCCACCTCGCCATCGCCTCGGGCGACCTCCAGTGTGCCGCCACCACGGTGGAAACCTGGATCGTGTGGAACACCAACGGCATCGCCACGACCCAGCTCTTCAAGATGGACCAGGGCATGGGCTCCGACGGCATCGTCGCGCGCAACGCCATCGGCAAGGTCGCCGACCTCAAGGGCAAGACGGTGGCGGCCTCCGCGCCCGGCACCAGCCCGCATTTCACCCTGGCCTGGATCCTGAAGAAGAACGGCCTCAAGCTCAGTGACGTGAAGCTCGTGACCCTGGAGCCTGCGGCGGCGGCCAATGCCTTCGTCGCGGGCACCGGCGATCTCGACGCGGCAGTCACCTACGAGCCCTACCTCACCCTGGTGCGCAACAAGCCGGAGGCCGGCAAGCTGATCGCCGACTCGCTGCAGTATCCGATGGTGTTTGACAGCTTCGGTTGCACGCCGAAGTTCATCAAGGAAAACCCCAAGGCGGTGAAGGCGCTGGTCGAGAGCTACTTCGAGGCGCTCGACATGATCGCCAAGGACAAGGTCAAGGCCTTCACCATCATGGGCGCCGACGTCAAGCAGACGGCCGAGCAATTCGAGCAGTCGCAGTCGAAGATCAAGTGGGCGGACCGCGCGGCCAACAAGAAGTTCTTCGGTGGCGAGATCCAGGCCTTCAACAAGGAAGCCGCCGCGCTGCTGCTGGAAATCGGCGTGATCAAGACGCTGCCGCCCAACATGGATACGCTGTTCGACACCAGCTACCTGAACTGAAGGTTCACCTTCTCCTCCCCCGTCGCAGCGCCTTCAGAGGCGCGACGGGGGAGGAGGATGAGAAGAAGAAACGCATGAAATTACTCGTTCCCGTCACACGGGAAAGCCGGATCCTTCTTGGCGTGGCGTTCTTCATGGCCTTCGTCGGCCTGTGGTCCCTGCTCACCTGGAGCGGCGCCGTGCCGAAGCACTTCCTTGCCTCGCCCTGGCAGACGCTGCTCTCGGGATGGGACCTCTTCGCCAACCAGAAGTTCGGCTTCGATGTCGGCATGACGGTCTGGCGCGTCGTCGGCGGCTTTCTGCTCGCCGCCGTCATCGCGGTACCGCTCGGCATCGCGATGGGCACCTATAAGCCGATCGAGGCGTTCTTCGAGCCCTTCGTCTCCTTCGCCCGCTACCTGCCGGCGTCGGCCTTCATCCCGCTGTTGATCCTGTGGGTCGGCATCGGCGAGGCCCAGAAGCTGACGGTGATTTTCATCGGCTGCTTCTTCCAGCTCACGCTCATGATCGCCATGATCGTGGCCGGCACGCGCCGCGATCTTGTCGAGGCGGCCTATACGCTGGGCTGCCGGGACAGCGGCGTGATCCGCCGGGTGGTGCTGCCGGGCGCCGCGCCGGATATCGCCGAGGCGCTGCGCCAGGTGCTGGGGCTGGGCTGGACCTACATCATCGTGGCCGAGCTGATCGGCGCCTCGTCGGGCATCGGCCACATGATCACCGACAGCCAGGCGCTGATGGCGACCGACCACATCATCGCCGGCATCGTGGTCATCGGCCTGGTCGGCCTGCTCTCCGACGTCCTGTTCAAGAAGGTGAACCAGCACCTGTTCTCGTGGAGCCTGCAGCGGTGAGCCGGCTGTCGATCCGCAATGTGGCCAAGACCTTCCCCGGCGTGCGTCGCGGCGTGCCGCCCACGCAGGCGTTGCAGCCGATCTCGCTGGACGTTGCCGACAACGACTTCATCACCGTGCTGGGCCCCTCGGGCTGCGGCAAGTCCACCTTGCTCCGGCTGGTCGCCGGGCTGGAGACCCCGACTGCCGGCGACATCCTGCTCGATGGCACGCCGATCGCCGGCGCCGGCGCCGACCGCGGCGTGGTGTTCCAGAGCTATACGCTGTTTCCCTGGCTGACCGTGCGCCAGAACATCTGCTTCGGCTTGCGCGAAAAGGGTATGCCGGCGGCCGGGCAGCGCGAGATCAGCGAGCGCTTCATCGGCCAGGTCGGCCTGCGCGGCTTCGAGGAGCATTACCCCAAGCAGCTTTCCGGCGGCATGCAGCAGAGGGTGGCGATCGCCCGGGCGCTCGCCAACGACCCCAAGATCCTGCTGCTCGACGAGCCGTTCGGCGCACTCGACAACCAGACGCGCGTGCTGATGCAGGAACTGCTGCTCGGCATCTGGGAGCAGGCTCAGAAGACCGTGATGTTCGTCACCCACGACATCGACGAGGCGATCTTCATGGCGAACCGCGTCGTGGTGATGAGCGCGCGGCCCGGGCGCATCAAAGCCGAAGTGGCCGCCGACTTCCCTCATCCCCGCCACTACACCATCAAGACCTCGCCGGAGTTCATGGCGCTGAAGGCTCAGCTCACCGAGGAAATCCGGGTCGAAGCGATGGCGGCGGATCACTGAGCATGGAACCGACGGCGCTCTACAAGCAGGTCGAGGACTATATCGTCCGCCGCATTCAGGACGGCTCGTGGCCGCCCGGCCACCGCCTGCCGTCGGAGCACGAGCTGGTCCAGCAGTTCGGCATGTCGCGCATGACCGTCAATCGCGCTCTGCGTGATCTGGTTCAGAAGGGCCGCATCGTGCGGGTGGCCGGCGTCGGCAGTTTCGTGGCCGAGGACAAGCCGCAATCGACCCTGCTGCACATCGCCAGCATCGGCCGCGAGGTTCGCCAGCGCGGCCACGACTATCGTTTCGCGCTGCTCGCCACCGAACGGGTGGCCGCCTCGCCCGACATCGCCGTTTGGCTGGGGCTGCGTGCCGCCGAATCGGTCTTCCACTCGGTGTGCCTTCATCTCGAGAACGAGGTCCCGGTCCAGCTCGAGGACCGCTACGTCAATCCGCAGGTCGTGCCGGGCTTCCTCGAACGGGATTTCGCTGCCATGCCGCCCGGCGATTACCTGGTGCAGCACGTGCCGTTCGACGAGATCGAGCATGTCGTCGACGCCGTGCTGCCGACGGCGGAGCAGGCGGACCGCCTGAAGATCGCGGCATCGGAGCCCTGCCTGCAGCTGACGCGCCGCACCTGGACGCGCGCCACTCCGGTGACAATGGTGCGCTGCCTGCACCCCTCGTCGCGCTACCGGCTGGGCAGCCGGTTCGATGCCGTCGGAAATCAGAGATTCAGCTGACGATGCTCCATGACGACCCCATCTTGCAAAAGGTATAGTAGCGCCATGACCACACGTACCCCCCTCACCGGCCCCGTCGTCTGGCAGGGCAAGGACATCAAGGATTCCCGTCGCTGGATTCGCGACCTGCCGGTCGAGGCGCTCGACGAGCTCGACGCCGCGGTCAAGTCGGTGCGCGGCATGCCGTGGCAGGAGATCACGCGCGAGGATTTCGCGCTGCCGACCATCAGCGACCTGCTCGACGACGTCGCCGACGAGCTCGAGAACGGCAGCGGCATCATGAAGCTGCGCGGCATTCCGGTCGATCGCTACAGCGAGGACGAGCTGCGCCAGATGTATTTCGGGCTCGGCACCCATATCGGCACGCCGGTGTTCCAGAACCGCAGCGGCGAACTGATGCGCGCCATCCGCGACGAGGGCGCCCATGTCGGCCGCACCTACGGCGAAACCAAGGACGAGAAGGGCTCGACCTTCCTCTCCTCCTACGCCCGCACGCTCACCAACGGCGGCCTGCGTTTCCATACCGACCGCACCGACGTGGTGGGCCTGCTGTGCGTGCGCCAGGCGCGTGCCGGCGGCGTCAGCAAGCTTGCCAGCACGCCCGCCATCCACAACGCCATCCTGGCGAAGCGGCCCGACCTGCTCGAAGTCCTGTTCCAGGATTTCTGGCGCAGCCGCTTCGGCGAGGAAGGCACCAAGAAGGACGGCGAAGCGACAACCCGCGAGACCGCCTATCCGCTGCCGATTTTCGGCCTGCGCGACGGCAAGCTCACCTCGCACTATTCGCTCACCTTCATCGAGGCGGCCGAACTCGTGCCCGGGGTGCCGAAGCTCGCCGCGCTCCAGCGCGAGGCGATCGACGTGCTGATGGCGACGGCCGAAGAACTCTGTTTCGAGATGACGCTCGAGCCCGGCGATCTGCAGCTGATCAACAGCCACGTCACCTATCACGGCCGCACACCGTTCGAGGACGATGCCGAAAGCGGCCACGACCGCCTGCTGCTCCGGCTGTGGCTCACCATGCGCAACAACCGCGCGCTGCCCGAGGGCCACCAGATCCTGTGGCAGGAGATCGAGGCCGGCCGCCCGCGCG
>JAUXRT010000079.1 GCA_030681635.1 Reyranella sp. | reverse complement strand
CCGGTGATCAGCCGGATCGCCTCGTCGCGCGGGTCGCGCGGCGGGTAGGGCAGGGCCTCGTATTGTGCGCGAACGACTTCCAACGGCGAAGGAACGGTCATTATGGCCTTGTTTCACGGCGAGCGGGCCGCTACCCGGGGGACAGCAACGCCCGCAACGGATTAGTGCAACAAATCGCCCGGTCATGAAAGGCTATTTCGGCATCGGAATCGAAGGTGCGAGCAAGGCCGTGAACGTCGGCACCTTGTTCCGAACGGCCCATGCCTTCGGGGCGTCCTTCGTGTTCACCGTGCGGGCCCAGTACAATCCGCGGCAAGGTTCGGCCAGCGACACCTCCGACACGCCGCTGTCGGTGCCGACCTATCATTTTGCCGATCTCGAGGCCTTTCGCCTGCCCCTCGGCTGCCGGCTGATCGGGGTCGAAATCACCGACGATGCAATCGACCTGCCGAGTTTTCGCCATCCGCGCCAGGCCGCCTATATCGTGGGCTCCGAGCGCGAAGGCCTGTCGGCCGGCCTTCAGTCACGCTGCGACTATGTGGTCAAGATTCCGACCCGATTCTCGGTCAACCTGGGGGTTGCCGGCGCCCTGGTCATGTATGACCGGCTGCTGACCCATGGTCGCTATGCGCCCCGGCCGGTGGCCGAGGGGGCGCCGACCGAGGCGCTGCCGCTGCCGGTGTTCGGCGATCCGGTCTATGCTCGACGGGCGCGGATACGGCAAAAAGTGGCGTCAAAACAGTAGATTGGCCGGCGCCGGTTGCGCCTGGGGGCCGCTGCGCCTATCTCAGCCGCGACATGGCCCTTCTGCCCACCGAACCGCTCCAGATCCTGGAACCCCAGCCCGTCGCGCACGGCCGCAATGACCTGCGCCGCAGCCTGGTCGGCCTGTCGCGCGACGAGCTCAAGCAGGTGCTGGCCGAGGCGGGCCTGGAAGCGTTCCGGGCGCGCCAGCTCTGGCAGTGGATCTACTGGCACGGCGTCACCGATTTTAGCCTGATGACCAACATCGCCAAGAAGACGCGCGAGCAGCTGGCCGAGCAGTTCGTCATCGACCGGCCCGGCATCGTCACCGAGCAGCGCTCGGTCGACGGCACACGCAAGTGGCTGCTGCGCTTCGCCGACGGCAACGAGGCCGAGACGGTCAACATTCCCGAGGAGGACCGCGGCTCGGTTTGCGTTTCCAGCCAGGTCGGCTGCACGCTCACCTGCAGCTTCTGCCACACCGGCACCCAGCCGCTGGTGCGCAACCTCTCGCCGGCCGAGATCGTCGGCCAGTTCATGGTGGCGCGCGACAGTTATGGCGAATGGCCGACGCCGACGGCCGATGCGCAACGCATGCTCAGCAACATCGTCATGATGGGCATGGGCGAGCCGCTCTACAATTTCGACAACGTTGTCACGGCGCTAAAAATCGTGATGGACGACCAGGGCATCGCGCTCAGCCGGCGCCGCATCACGCTCTCGACCTCCGGCGTCGTGCCGATGATCGGGAAGGTGGGCGAAGCGCTCGACGTCAACCTGGCCGTGTCGCTCCATGCCGTGAGCGACGAGGTGCGCGACACGCTGGTGCCGATCAACAAGAAGTGGCCGATCGCCGAGCTGCTGAAGGCCTGCGCCGATTATCCCGGCGCCCGCAACAGCCGGCGCATCACCTTCGAATACGCCATGCTGAAGGGCATCAACGACAGCGACGCCGATGCCCGCGAGCTGGTGCGGCTGCTGACGCCGATCCACGCCAAGGTGAACCTGATCCCGTTCAATCCCTGGCCGGGCGCACCCTATGAATGCAGCTCGAACAACCGCATCCATCGCTTCGCCGAGATCGTGAACGACGGCGGCCTGAGTGCCCCGGTGCGGACGCCGCGCGGTCGCGACATTTTCGCGGCCTGCGGCCAGCTCAAGAGCGCGAGCCAGCGTGGCCGCCGCGAGAAGGCCGCGCTTTAGAAGCTTTCCGCGTCAAATTGATCCCGCACACCACCTCATCCTGAGGAGCGCGCAGCGCGCGTCTCGAAGGGTGGGCAACAGACATGGTGCGTGTAGCCCATGCTTCGAGACAGCCGCCTTGCAGCCACAGGGCGGGGGCTACCCCGCCCGACTCAGCATGAGGTTGGTGTGAACTATTTCGTGAAGGCGGCCACCTTCGACAGGAAGGCGCGTTCGCCGCTCACCTGCTCAAGACCTGCGGTAGCGCACCAGGTTTCAAGACTGCCGGTCACGTAGTCCGCGTAATAGGGCTCGTGGAAATAGTGCGGGAACAGGTCGAGCAGCCCGTCCCATTCGGGGCGGTCGCCCTTCTGCAGTGAATCGACGATCACAACCAGGCCGCCGGGCTTCAGCACGCGCGCCATTTCGGCCAGAACCTGCACGCGAATCTCCTTGGGCAATTCATGCAGCAGGAAAGAGGAGACGACGAGATCCAGACTCGCGTCGTCAAACGGCAGCGCTTCGGCGGCGGCTTCATCGAGCTTTACCCTCGCCGTTCGGCCTATCAGGCGACGCGCCTCCTCGAGATAGGGCGCGCTGAGATCGACGCCGGCGAGCTTCATGCCGGGCCAGATGCTGTGCAGGGAGGCGAGCAGACGGCCGGTACCGCAGCCGACGTCGAGGCCACGCACCTCGCGCTGGTTGCGACCTTGTAGCCACGTCGCGATCGGCGCCAGCGCGCGACGGCGCATCGCATCGGCGGCGCCGGTGAAGAGCACCTCGACCTGTGTGTCGTAGAGCGCGGCGGAGTGATCCGAGAGCCAGCCGTCGCTCTGGAAATGGAAGTTCTGCCGATAGTAGTCGGGCAGGCCGTCGGCCTGGGTGCCGGGCGGCAGCTCGTCGTCCGCCGTGCCGTGCCGCCGCGCATCGACCTGCGGCAGGTCGCGGAAATAAAGCAGGCTCCGGCGCAGGAATTCGGTGGGCTCCGGTCCCAGACCGCGCGGTGCCGGAAACAGGCCGGCGGCGATATCGCGCCATTCGCGCTCGAACAGGGCGCGCATGTCGGCCGTCAGCTCGGCGCGGTTGGGCGTGGGCCCGATGGGAAAGTCGGGCTTGGGCATCGGTTTCAGCAGGCGCCGCCCCGCCGCATAGTGGCCCGCGTACCAGGCCACGCGGGCGGTCTGGCGGGCGGCGTAGCTCAGGCGGTCGAGGGTGCTGGCCATGATGAGTTAATCTAGGGACACACTATAGCGACTTTGCGGCCGCTTGCCCGGACGGGGTCGGTCGCTATATTCGCCCGCTTTCACGGATCTGACACCGACGGGCGGCGAGGCGAGGCATGAGCATTACTTATACCGGCCCTTATAAGAAGGGCGACATCAAGAAGGTCGTGCTGGCCTATTCCGGCGGCCTCGACACGTCGGTCATCCTGAAGTGGCTGCAAACCGCCTATGGCTGCGAGGTCGTGACCTTCACCGCCGATCTCGGCCAGGGTGAGGAGCTGTCGCCGGCGCGCAAGAAGGCGGAGATGCTGGGCATCAAGCCCGAGAACATCATCATCGACGACGTTCGCGAGGAATTCGTGAAGGACTTCGTCTTCCCGATGTTCCGCGCCAATGCGCTCTACGAGGGCCAGTACTTGCTCGGCACCTCGATCGCCCGCCCGCTGATCGCCAAGCACCAGATCGAGCTTGCCCGGAAGACCGGCGCCGATGCCGTCTGTCATGGCGCCACCGGCAAGGGCAACGACCAGGTCCGCTTCGAGCTCGCCTATTATGCGCTGAAGCCCGACATCAAGGTGATCGCGCCGTGGCGCGAATGGGAACTCACCTCGCGCACCAAGCTGATCGAGTTCGACGAGAAGCATCAGATTCCGATCGCCAAGGACAAGCGCGGCGAAGCGCCGTTCTCGGTCGACGCCAACCTCCTGCACTCCTCCAGCGAGGGCAAGATCCTGGAGGATCCCTGGGAGGAGGCCGACGAGAGCGTCTACCAGCGCACGATTTCGCCGGAGTCCGCCCCCGACAAGGCGACCTACATCACGGTCGACTTCGAGCGGGGTGATGCCGTTGCCATCGACGGCGTAAAAATGTCGCCCGCGACGCTGCTGACCAAGCTCAA
>JAUXRT010000077.1 GCA_030681635.1 Reyranella sp. | reverse complement strand
CATCTCGGGGAAACCTTCGACATCCATGCCGGCGGCCTCGACCTCATCTTCCCGCACCACGAGAACGAGATCGCGCAGAGCCGCAGCGCCTTCGGTCATCCCTTCATGGCGACCTACTGGATGCACAACGGTTTTCTCAACATCTCCGGCGAGAAGATGAGCAAGTCGCTGGGCAACTTCTTCACTGTGCACGAACTGCTCGACCAGTTCCCTGGCGAGGCGATCCGCCTGCTGCTGCTGTCGGCGCAGTATCGTCAGCCGCTCGATTTTACGCACGAGGGGCTGACGCAGGCCAAGGCGACGCTCGACCGTTGGTACGGCGCCTTGCGCGGCAAGGACGCCACTGCAAGTGCGTCGGTGCCGAAGCCGGTCGAGGACGCGCTGTGCGATGACCTCAACACGCCGCAGGCGATCACCGCCATTCACCAGCTTGGCGATCCGGCCGAACTGCGCGCCGGCGCGAACGCGCTGGGTCTCCTGCAGCAGGATGCCGAGGCGTGGTTCCGCTGGACGCCCGCGGGATCGTCCGGACCGGCCGATGCCGAGATCGAGGCCGCGATCGTGGCCCGCGAGGCCGCGCGCAAAGCCAAGGACTTCAAGGAGTCCGACCGCATCCGCGACGATCTCAAGGCCAAGGGCGTGATCCTCGAGGACGGGCCCAAGGGCACAAGCTGGAAGCGCGGCCAGGGAACGTAACTAGGCCGCGTTCGGCATCTTTCGTTCCGGGCCGAGTTCGTAGCACTTGATCGTCACCGACTTGGGCCTGAGGTCGCGTAGCGCCTTCAGGAACGCAACCATGTGCGGCGTGGCGAAATGATCTTTTAGCGCCTGCTCGTCCTTCCACCATTCGCGCACCCGCATCAGGTCGGGTTCGAGCAGGTCGAAGGCATAGTCGTAGCCGGCGCAGCCGGGCTCGGCGCGCGACGCCTCGATCATCGGCCGCGCGACGGCGCGAACCTGCTCGGCCTGCGCCGGATCGAAGCGGGCATCTGCGAGAACGATCAGCATGAAAACCTCCCTCAGCGTTTCTCGTAGATGACGCTCTGCACGGCGCGGCCAAAATAGCCCTTGGTGTCGGCCAGGCGCGCCGCGGCGATGCCGACCGAGTCGGGGCCGACCCAGGTCTCGGCGTCGAGCAGGATCCAGTCGCCGACCGGCTCGCGGCCGAAGCTGACGCTGAGGTCGGCGTTGATGAAGGTCCAGTCGCTCATGTCGAACACCGACGACGTGCCGTTGCAGAAGTCGGCGGCGATGATGGCGCGCATCAGGGGCGAGATCGCAGCCCCGGCGACGAGCGGCCGGGTTGCGCGATACCAGACGGCGGCCGGCCCCGGGATGCGGAAGCCGCCCTTGGCGACACGCATCTCGAGTCCCTTGAGGAACGGCGTTTCGGTGGCGAAGAAGTCGGGGGCGCTGCAGAGCTCGGGAAGCGGCAGCTCGACCGCCGGCCCCTTGGCGATCGCCGGCATTTCCCGCCGATCGATACGGATGCGGAGCGCCGTTGCCCGCACCACTTCGGTGGTCCCGGCCAGCAGGCGCACGGAGATGAGCTGGATCTTGCGGCCCTCGCGCAGCACTTCGGTCGCGACGGTGAGCGGCGCCACCGGCACCGGCCGCATCAGGTCGACGGTGATCCGGGCCACGCGCATCGGCACGGGTGACGGCAACTGCTCGACTGCCCAGCAGATCAGCGAGGACGGGGCGGCCCCATGCTGCAGCCCGGGATCCCAGGGACCGCCTGCGAAGGCGCTGGTCTCGGCGGTGACGCCATCGACGCGGTAAATCGCTTCCATTCACTCTACTCCGTACCAATCCGGCGGGGGCGCCTTCATAGGTTTCGCGTCGATATCCCGCAATCGCGATGACATCGCAGGGAGGGGCTTGACGGCAGGGTCCGTATTTAACATATTAGTTAAATATGGATCACCTCTCCCAAACCTTCTCGGCCCTGGCCGACCCCACCCGCCGCGCCATCCTGGCACGCCTGGCCACCGGTGCTGCCACGGTGGGCGATCTCGCCGAGCCGTTCGACATGTCGCTGCCGGCGGTGTCACGGCACCTCAAGGTGCTGACCGAGGCCGGCCTAATCGAGCGCCACACCGAGGCGCAGTGGCGGCGCTGCGAATTGCGCGGCGAGGGCCTTCGCGCCGCCGCCGACTGGATCGAGCTCTATCGGAAATTCTGGGAGGGTCAGCTCGACAGGCTGGATGACTTCCTCAAGCGCACCGCACCCAAACCTGTGAAAGGAAAAAGCCGTGCCCGACGCAAGCCTTGATACCAACACGCTCCGCATCACACGCATCTTCGACGCCACGCGTGAGCGGGTGTTCGATGCCTGGGCGAAGCAGGGTCATTTCGTGCAGTGGATGTGCCCTCCCGGGGTGGAGGTAACGGTGTGCGAGATCGACGTGCGGCCGGGCGGCGCCTGGCGCGTCGGCGGCCGCCACAGCGGCGATCGCGTCTTCGCCACGTCCGGCAAGTATGTCGAGGCGAAGCGGCCGGAGCGCCTGGTCTTCACCTGGGCGCATCATGCCGATGGCGACTTCGCCAAGCAGCGCGGTCACGAGACGGTGGTGCGCATCGAGTTGCGCGCGCTGGGCGACAGGACCGAGCTGACGCTGGTGCACGGCGCCTTCACGGACGGCTATGCCGAGCACAATCGCGGCTGGACCGGCTCGTTCGACAAACTCGAGACTTTCCTCAGGAGGACGGCATGACTCACCAGATCGTTTCGCACGCGGAATGGCTAAAGGCGCGCAAGCAGCACCTGGCCAAGGAGAAGGAGTTCACCCGGCTGCGCGAGGAACTCGCGCGCGAGCGTCGCGAACTGCCCTGGGAGCGCGTCGAGAAGAGCTACACCTTCGACGCACCCGAAGGCCGCGTCACCCTGGACGACCTGTTCGGCAAGCATGGCCAGCTCATCGTCCAGCATTTCATGTTCGGGCCGGAC
Source organism: Reyranella sp. (assembly GCA_030681635.1). Lineage (GTDB taxonomy): Bacteria > Pseudomonadota > Alphaproteobacteria > Reyranellales > Reyranellaceae > Reyranella. The sequence continues at coordinate 5,649 of JAUXRT010000077.1, read as the reverse complement.
TGGAACGAAGGCTGCCCGAGCTGTTCGTTCTGGTCCGACAATTTCAACGGCATCGACGGCCATCTTGCCGCCCGCGACACGGCCTTCGTCCTGGTATCACGCGGGCCGCTCGACAGGCTAGAAGCCTACAAGAAGCGCCTGGGCTGGACGTTCCGCTGGGTCTCGTCGGCCGGCGGCGATTTCAACTTCGATTTCGGCGTGTCCTTCGTCAAAGGCAGCGACGCCAATGGGCCCAACTACAACTACGGGTCGATGAAGGTCGGCGGCGAGGAGATGCCGGGCGTCAGCGCCTTCCGCCGCGGCGACGACGGCGCGATCTACCATACCTATTCGACCTACGGGCGCGGCATCGACATGCTGAACGGCACCTACCAGCTGCTCGACATCACCTCGAAGGGGCGCGACGAGAGCGAATTGCCCTACGCGATGGCCTGGGTGAAGCGGCACGACCGCTATTGATCGAGAGGAGGAAAAAGTGACGAAGCTCAAGATTCACGGCATGGCGCAGAGTACCTTCACCCGCACGGTGCGCCTCGCCTGCCACGAAAAGGGCATCGACTACGAACTTGTGACGGCAATGCCGGGCGAGGTGGGCGCGGTCAATCCGTTCGGAAAGATTCCGGTGATGGTCCAGGACGACTTCACCCTCTACGAATCGCTGGCCATCGTGCGCTATCTCGACCGCACCTTCGCGGGTCCCCGGCTATGGCCGGACGAGGCCCGTCAGGCCGCGATCTGTGACCAGTGGATCAGTGCCGTCTGCGATTCGCTGGTGGGCTCGGCGCTGCATTATCTTGCCGCCCGGTTCGGCTTCTTCGCGTTGCCGGAAGAGATGGTGACGCGACATTTGGAACGGACCCGCGCGCTGGTGCCGATCTTCGACCGGCAACTCGGTCGCAGCCGCTACCTGGCCGGTGATCATATGACCGCCGCGGATTTGTTCCTGGCGCCGATCTTCCTCTATTTTCCCGGGCTGCCGGAACTCAAGTCGATCGCAGAGGCTGCGCCGAATTGCACGCGCTGGGCGCGCGACATGGGCGCAAGGCCGAGCATCAAGGCAACGGATTCCGAGCAGAAGCCGCAGCTTGCGGCCTGAGGACCGCTGCGGGCGGCCGCGAGGGCCGGCGAGGGAAGCGACTTGACCTCTGCCGGATTCGCCCCACATCGTCGGTTGATGATCGCTCCTTACCCCGCCGACGACCGCATCACGACGCTGCGGATGGTCCGGCTCTTCAAGGCGCCGCGCGAGCGGCTGTTCGCGGCCTGGACGGACTCCCGGCAGATGGCCGCCTGGTTCGGGCCGCCGGATGTTTCAGTGACATCCTGCGAACTCGACGTGCGTGTCGGTGGTGCCTGGCGCCTGTCGGGCGGCAGGCAGGGCCAGCCCCTGTTGGCGGTGTCGGGAAAATATCTCGAAGTGACGCCTCCCGACCGGCTGGTCTTCACCTGGGCCTGGCACGAGGGCGGCGACTTCGCAGGCCCGCGCGAGCACGAGACGATGCTGACCCTCATCTTCAAGTCGGTGGGCGATCGTACCGAAATGACCCTGACCCACGGCGCCTTCCGCGACCGTACCGGCGTCGACAATCACAATCGCGGCTGGATGGGTTCGTTCGACAAGCTCGAGGCTATGCTGGCAACCGAAGAAGGGCTGGCAACCGAAGGAGACCCGGCATGAAGGCGCTCTGGCACGGCAAGACCATCGCCGAAAGCGACGCCACACTCGACGTCGGCGGCTACCGCTATTTTCCGCGCGAGACCGTTCGCATGGATCTGCTCGAGGTCGCGCCCAAGACGGCCAGCGATCTCGAATGTCCGCACGGCGTGCAGTTCTACGATGTCGTCGAGGGCGGCAAACGCAGCGCCCGGGCGGCCTGGTCGTACGAGGCGCCGCAGCCGAAGATGAAGCCCGTCGACCACTGGATGGGCTTTTGGGAAGACGTCGAGATCAAATAATTGAGGGCGCGCCAATTCAATGGCGCGCCCCCAGCTAATCGAAATTACTTCGTGATCGAGGTGATCATGAGCGGCGTCGTCATGCCGATCACCACGTCGCCGACCTTGATCTTCTTCAGCATGTCCTGCTTGGCGATCGAATTCGCCGCGTAGGTGCGGACGGGACCGCCGTCGCCGCTGATCACCGAGACGGTGTTCTTCGCCAGGTCGACGCCGACGACAGTGAGCGTAAAGCGGCCGGTCGCCACCTCGGTGGGATCGGGCTTGCTCATCTGGTCGCGGCGCGCTTCCTTTGAGCCTGGGCCCTTCTGGCGCAGGTTCAGCATGGTCACCACTTCGGTGTAGGTGACGTTCGCCAGCGAGCCGTCGTCGATGGTGGCGAGGTTGGTCACGCTGCTGGCGACCGGCAGCAGGACCAGCCGCCCGTTGGGCAGGTTGAAGGCCACGGTGCGATTGTCGGTATCGACCGTCTCGACGGTGACACGGGCCGTCACGGTGTCGTTGAAGGAAACACCCTCGCGCGGCACGGCCTGGATCTGGGCCGACGCCTGCAGGGGCAGGCCCACGCCGATCGCCAGAACGGCGGCGAACGTCGAAAATCCCGCAGCCAACTTGCCTTCAGTCCACTTGGTCGAACGGATCGTCATCGGCGTGTACCTCATAAAACCCTTAACGCGCCGGACAATAGCGATCCGAACCAAGCGCGCAACTAGGAAGCCATAGCGGGAAATCGCGCCGATTTCAGCCGAAATGGCCGAGGACGGCGCCGGCGACGGCATCGGGCCGGTCGAGATAGGCCAGATGGCCGGCGCCGGCCACGATTTCCACCCGGCTCTTGCCGTTGATTCCCCCACTGATCCCGGCAGCGAACTTGCGCGCATAACTCGGCGGCAGGACGGCATCCCGCTCGCCCCACAGGATCAGGGTCGGGGCGGCAATCAGCCCGAGCCGCTTTTCCAGGCCGGTGTTGCCGAGCGGCCAAAAGGCGCGGGCGGCGGCCTCGGCGGCGCGCGTCATCTCGATCGGCCATTCGAGCGAATTGACGCCCTCGGGCGGGGCCATCAGTTCGGTCCATTTTTCACCATCCGCGCACATCAGGCCCGGCACGGCTTCCTTGCGCTGGGCCCAGGGATCGGCCGCAGGCTCGGCGCCGTCGAACAGGCCGAACGGACCGATCAGGGCCAGCCGGCGGACATGGCCGGGAAAGATCGCGGCCATTTCGGCGGCAAACGCGCCGCCCACCGAGGCACCCACCAGGTCGGCACCGGCAAGGCCCGCCTTGTCGATCAACTGGCGCACGGCCAGCACCCAGTCGAGATGCGAGTCGAGTTCAGTGTGTCCGGTCGCCCCGGGGTAGCCCGGCAGCGACGGCACGATCACCTGATGCGTTTCGGCCAGCCTGTCGAGGAACGGCAGCCAGCGCGGCAGCCCACCCAGCCCGGCGAGGAAGCCGAGCTTCGGGCCCTGGCCCTTGGTCCAGACACGGCAGGCATGGCCGTTCACGTCGACGGTCGTGGTCACTGGTGCAGACACGGCCTTACTCCGCGGCGACGGTCTGCGGGCGGAAGGCGGGCACGGCGGCGCGCTGGCTCCTGGCCATCGGCTTGGGCCACCATTTGTCTTCCCAGTCGCCGAACAGGTCCTTCACCTTCGGCATCACCTTCTCCGCGAAGAGCCGCGTGTTGTACTTGGTCGTGTCCTTGCTCATGTTGCCATACTGCAGCAGCAGCATGAGATGGCCGACGTTCAGGCTCGTGCCGACATGGCGGATCTGTTCCACCACATCGTCGGGCGAACCGATGAGGACATAACCGCCATCGACGATGTCCTTCATGTTGGTGGCCTTCAGCGCCGCCTTGGTCGCCGGACTGGCGACGTTGGCCGCCTTCTGCATCATGCCCTGGATACCCGAGCGCTGCGTCGCCTCGGTGACGTAGCCCGGCGGCGTCGCGAAGCGCGGATCGATGTGCAGGCAGCGGCCGTAAAAATATTCGGCCGGCTCGGTGTAGAGGTCGAGCGCCTGCTGGCGGCTTTCGGCGACGCCCACGAACTGCAGGAAGCCGGCGCGATACGGATTGCGGTCCTTGCCGAGCTTTTCCATCTCGTTCCAGAAGCCCTGCATGGTGGCGAGGCCGGCCTTGTAGCCGTAGTAGGAGAGGTAGCAGTAGACGTAGTCCATCTCCGCGCACCACCGCCACGTCTCGACGGAGCCGCCGCCGGGAATCCAGATCGGCGGATGCGGCTCGTTCTGGATCGGCCGCGGCCAGATGTTGACGTAGCGTTGCTGGTTGAAGCGGCCGTTGAAGGCAAACGTGTCCTTCTCGGTCCATGCCTTTTTCACCAGGTCATGCGCCTCGAGATAGCGCTCGCGCAGGAGGCTGGGGTTCTGGCCGTAGGCGTAGCAGGTGTCCATCGGCGAGCCGACCGGGAAGCCCGCAATCAGCCGGCCACCCGAGATGCAGTCGATCATCGCGAACTCTTCGGCCACGCGCGTCGGCGGATTGTAGAGCGCCAGCGAGTTGCCCATGACGCAGAGCGCGGTGTCGGTGGTGCGCCGGGCGAGCGAGGCGGCGATCAGGTTGGGCGAGGGCATCAGCCCGTAGCCGTTGGAATGGTGCTCGTTGACGCAGACCGCGTCGTAGCCGAGCTCGGCCGCATACTCGAGCTCGTCCATGAAGTCGTTGTACATGTGGTGGGCGCGCCTGGGATCGAACAGCGAGGAGTGGATGTCGACCCAGACGCTGGGGTGCTTCTGGTTGAAGTCGGCGGGAAGCTCCGTGTACGGCATCAAGTGGAACCACATGAGCTTCATGGTGCCTTCTCCCTAAACTCGGACCTTTTTGGGTAAACGACCGTTTACCTGAGTGAGCCTGCCCGGAGTCAAAAGCCCATGCAATGTGGGATTTCCGCAGGTCTCGGGTAATTTTGTTGTTTTTCCCCTGCGTCATTCGTTCCGATTCGTATTTTGTGCGTTGCAATCTCGCGAGCGCAACAATAGCTTTGCTGCATCGCAGGAGGCTTTGCCCATGTCTGTTGTCGCTTTCGCACCCCGCTCGCATCCGACGGCCAACCAGCCGCAGAAGGATCTCTACGAGGTCGGCGAAATTCCACCCTTGGGTCATGTGCCCAAGAACATGTACGCCTGGGTGATCCGGCGCGAGCGCCACGGGCCGCCCGAGCAGTCGATGCAGCTCGAGGTCGTGCCGACCCACGTCATCGGCGAGGACGAGGTGCTGGTTCTCGTGATGGCCGCCGGCGTCAATTACAACGGCGTCTGGGCGGGCCTTGGGCTCCCGATCTCGCCGTTCGACGTGCACAAGCAGCCGTTCCATATCGCGGGCTCCGATGCCTCGGGCATCGTCTGGGCGGTCGGCGCCAAGGTGAAGCGCTGGAAGGTCGGCGACGAGGTCGTGGTCCACTGTAACCAGGATGACGGCGACGACGAGGAGTGCAACGGCGGCGATCCGATGTTCTCCACCAGCCAGCGCATCTGGGGCTACGAGACGCCGGACGGCTCCTTCGCCCAGTTCTGCAAGGTCCAGGCGCGCCAGCTCATGAAGCGGCCGGCGCATCTCACCTGGGAGGCGAGCGCCGCCGACACGCTGACGCTCGCCACCGCCTACCGCATGCTGTTCGGCCATCGCCCGCACATCCTGCGGCCCGGCCATAACGTGCTGGTGTGGGGTGCTGCCG
>JAUXRT010000069.1 GCA_030681635.1 Reyranella sp. | reverse complement strand
ACGGTGATGGCAATCGCGCTGGCGATCGCCGCATCGACCGCGTTGCCGCCCTTGGCCATCATGCGCAGGCCCGCGGTTGCCGCGAGATGCTGCGAGGAGGCCACGACGTTGCCCGCAAAGACCGGGAGTTTCTTGGTCGAGTAGGGGAACTCGTAATTGAAAGACGGCACTCGGAGTCCTTTCTAGGTCTTCTTCGACGCCGCGAGGGCCTCGATGCGCGCCACGAAGCGTGGCGTCTGCAGGAATTGCCGGTGGTCCGCGTCGCTCTTGCCGAACAGGCGGGAGAGATCGAACACGCCGGAGCCTGCGATCTCGCCCATCCGTCCGGAGAGCGTCACGCGTTCACCGAGCCGCAGTGTTTTTAGCGCCGCGATGGCCGCCTCGGAAAGCCCCGGCGGCGGCGTTTGACGCGATCGTGTGGAGAAAAGGTCGGTCACCGAGCCCGCGAAGGCCAGCGCCCAGTCGTTGAATGCGTAGAGCGAAACTTGGGGCCCGACCTCGATGGTGACCGCGGCGGTCTTGGCAGTGCCCTCGATCTTGCTGACGGTGCCGCACCAGTCGGAAAAGGCGCCGACCTTGTCGGCCAGCGCCACGCTTTGCCGCGCCGCCTCTTCGACCGCGAGCGGGTTCTTCGAATTCAGCGCCGGCCTGGCCAGCGCCGACAAGCCGTCGAGGAACGCCTTCTGCGCCGGAATGCGCTCGTGGCACGGCCGGTCGAAACAGCTGCCGAGGACGAGACCGGCACCGCCGAGGAGAAAGACGCGCCGGCCTGCCATGCGTTCGTTACGCCGCCTTGGCTTTCGCCTTGGCGCGCTCTTCCTCCTTGAGTTCCTTCTTGGAGAGCTTGCCGACCGGCGTCTTGGGCAGTTCGGCGCGGATTTCCAGCGCCACCGGCATCTCGTGCTTGCCGACGCGCGTGGCCAGATGCGCCTTCATCTCCTCGAAGGTGAGCGAGGCGCCGGGCTTCAGCTTCACGAAGACCTTGGGCGCTTCCTGGCGGTAGGGATCGGGGATGCCGATCACGATGCACTCGTCGACGGCGGGATGCTCGTACATCGCCTCCTCGATCATGCGCGGGTAGACGTTGTAGCCCGACGAGATGATGAGGTCCTTGGAACGGTCGACCAGGAAGAGCCAGCCGTCCTCGTCCATGTAGCCCATGTCGCCGGTGCGCAGGCCCTTCCAGTTGCTGGCGGGATGGCTGAACAGAACCTGCTCGGTCTCCTCGACCTTCTTCCAGTAACCCTTCATGACCTGCGGGCCGATGATGCAGACCTCGCCGACATTGTCCTTGCCGGGCGGCAGCACGCGGTCCTTGTTCTCCATGTCGCGGATCTCGATGATGGTGGCCGTCATCGGCACGCCGCACGAGCCGACTCGGCGCACGCTATTGTCGACCGGACAGATCGCGCCTGTGGGCGA
>JAUXRT010000064.1 GCA_030681635.1 Reyranella sp. | reverse complement strand
CGACGGTCATCTTCTCTTCCGGCGTCAGCGCCAGCGCCGCCCAGTGCCGCGTGTCCTCGAGGGCGCGTTTGGCGTCGGTGTCGAACGACACTTTGACCTCGATCATGTGGTCATAGGGCTGCTTCTTGGGCTCGACCGCGGCGGCGAGGCCCTCGGCGACCTTGGGCAGCAGGGTATCGGTGTAGAGGTCCCATTTCTTGCCGCTGGTGCAGATGAAGCCGTCACCAGTGCGGCCGGCATAGCGCGCCACCAGCGCGCCCGCCGCCGCCACATAGATCGGCACCTCGACCTCGGGCCGGTCGTAGATGGTGGCCTTCTCGGTCTTGTAATATTCGCCCTCGAAGCTGACGCGCTCCCCGCGCCACAGCGTGCGGATCAGGGTCACTGCCTCGCGCATGCGGGCAAAGCGTTCCTTGAACTCGGGCCAAGACTGGCCCGTCGACGGCACCTCGTTCAGCGATTCGCCCGTGCCGATGCCCAGGATCACACGGCCCGGGAACATCGCGCCCAGCGTGCCGAAGGCCTGTGCCACGATCGATGGATGGTAGCGGAAGGTGGGCGTGAGCACGCTGGTGCCGATCACGACTCGCGAGGTGCGGGCGCCCAGCGCGCCCAGCCAGACGAGCGAGTTGGGGGCGTGACCGTCGACGTGCTTCCAGGGCTGGAAGTGATCGCTGACGAACACCGATTCGAATCCGACAGTTTCCGCCATGCAGGCGAAGTCGAGTAACTTTGCCGGCGCGAACTGTTCGGCCGACGCCTTGTATCCGAGCTTTATCATGTGGGCAGACTACCCGATGCGCCGTTGCGCTGGCCAGTCCGGCGGCCTTGGCCTAGCGTGCGTGGCAACGAGAGCCTTTTAGGAGGAAACCATGCAGCTCGGTGCATCCTTGCCGGTCGGCGACATCGGCACCGGCCCCGCCGTCCTGCGCGACTATGCGCAGGCGGCCGAGGGGCTGGGCTACGACTATCTCGTCGGCCCTGACCATGTACTGGGCGGCAATCCCAATGTCGATCATGGCAGCCGCCGCATGGGCACCACGGCCACGGCCTATCACGATCCCTTTGTGCTCTTTGCCTTTCTGGCCGGCGTCACGAAGAAGATCGGCTTCGCCGCCGGCGTGCTGATCCTGGCGCAGCGTCAGGCGGCGCTGGTGGCCAAGCAGGCGGCCTGCCTCGACGCGCTCTGCGAGGGACGGTTCCGGCTCGGCATCGGCGTCGGCTGGAACGAGATCGAGTTCCAGGGCCTGGGCATGGATTTCCATACGCGCGGCAAGCGCTCCGAGGAGCAGGTGCGCTTCATGCAGGCGCTGTGGAAGGAGCCGCACGTCACGTTCAAGGGCGCGTTTCACCAGCTCGACGATGGCGGCATCAATCCGCGGCCCAAGTCGGGACGCGTGCCGATCTGGTTTGGCGGCCATGCCGAGGCGACGTTCCGGCGGACGGCACAGTATGGCGACGGCTTCATGCCGCTCGCCTATCCGGCGGGCGACGAGGCGCTAAAGGCCTTCGACAAGCTGCGCACGATGATCCGCGCGGCCGGCCGCGATCCCGCCTCGGTCGGGCTGGAGGTCTGGGTCTCGCCCGGCATCGGCGCCGAGGCGGATTGGCGCAAGGAGATCGCCTTCTGGAAGAAGGCCGGCGTCACGCATGTGAACGCCCACACTTCCTATGTGAGTGCCCATCACAAGCGCATCGCGGGCAAGAGCTACGACGACCATCTGACGGCGATCACGCGCTACCGCGCCGCCGTCGCGGACCTGCTGTGATGAAATTCGCCCTGCACTTCGGCAACAACAGCTTCCCCGACCTGGCCGGGGCGCACCGGCTGGTGCGGCTGGCTGAGGCCGCCGGCTTCGACTCGGTCTTCGCCGTGGATCACGTCGTGCTGCCCGATACCTACAGCTCGACCTATCCCTATGCCGCCAGCGGCCGGCTGCCGGGCGACAACACCGCCCTGATGCCCGATCCCCTGATCTGGATGGCGTCGGTCGCGGCCGTGACGACCCGGCTGCGCTTCATGACCGGCGTGCTGATCCTGCCGCAGCGCAATCCGCTGGTGCTGGCCAAACAGGTCGCGACGCTCGACTATCTGAGCGGCGGGCGTATCGAGCTCGGCATCGGCGTCGGCTGGCTGAAAGAGGAGTTCGAGGCGCTGGGCGTGCCGTTCGAGAAGCGCGGCAAGCGGGCCGACGAATATATCGCCGCCATGCGGGCGCTGTGGGCGGGCGACGGCGCGAGCTACGTCGGCGAATTCGTGAAGTTCCACGAGGTGAGCTGCAATCCCAAGCCTAGGGCCGGCAGCGTGCCGATCATCGTGGGCGGTCACTCAGAAGCGGCGGCCCGGCGTGCCGGCCGTCTCGGCAACGGCTTCTTCCCGTCGATCGGCCGGCCCGCCGACACCATGCCCCTGATCGACATCGCGCGTCGCGCCGCCGAGGCGGCGGGCCGCGATCCCGCGGCGATAGAAATGCTTGCCGGTTGCCCCGATCTCTTGCCCGGCTCGGGCAAGGATGCGGA
>JAUXRT010000058.1 GCA_030681635.1 Reyranella sp. | reverse complement strand
AGACGTCGGACCTCGGCCATCGAATGGGACACGAACAAGAGCGTCCCCGTCTTGCGAAAATCATCGATCCAATCCAGGCACATGCGCTGGAACGCTGCGTCGCCGACCGCCAAGGCTTCGTCGACCACCAGGATCTCGGCCTCGACATGGGCGCAGATCGAGAAGGCCAGGCGAGTGCGCATACCCATCGAGTAGTGCTTCACCGGCTGATCCATATAGTCGCCGATGCCTGCAAATTCCTCGATCGAAGGAAACTTTCTCTGAACCTCGGATCGCTTGAGGCCGAGCACGGCGCCACCGATCAGAACGTTCTCGCGCCCCGTCAACTCAGTGTCGAAGGTTGAACCGAGCGCCAGCACCGGCGCAATCCGGCCGGTGACTCGAAGCTCGCCGTGGCTCGGCAGCGTCATGCCGCAGATCACCTGCAGCAGGGTGGACTTGCCGCAGCCGTTGCGGCCGAGGACGCCGATGCTCTCGCCGCGCTTGACGGTGATGTCGATGTCCCGAAGCACCCAGAACGGCTTGAAGTAGTTCTTCCACCACCCGAACAGAACCTGCTTCAGCCAGTCGTTGCGATGGGCGTAGAGCTGATAGGCCTTGCCGAGGTGCTTCGCCTCGACGACGATCTCAGATGACGTCGACGATGACATTTCGATACCTGTCGAAGAACCAGTAGCCGAAATAGAAGGTCACGACCGACGTGAGCAGGGTCCAGCCATAGACAAGCAGGCTGGGTACCTTCCCGAGCAGCACGATGTCGCGCATGACCTCGACGTAGCCCGTCAATGCGTTGGCATAGATCCAGAAATCGAATGGCGCCGGCAGGGAAGTGTGCGGATAGAAGACCGGCGTGGCGAACATGAACAGCGGCACTACGTTGATCATGAAATAGCCGGCGTCGCGGGTGAAGGCGCCAATCGCGCACAGGAACCACGACATGCCGATCAGGAAGGCCATGAAGGGGATGAAGATCAGCGGCATCAGCAGCACGGTCCACGGCAGACTGCCGGTGATCGCGAGCTGGAAGATCAGCATCACGACGATGGAGATCAGCGTGTAGGCAGTCGCCCGCAGGGTCGAGATCACCGCCAGCATGTCGCTCGGGAAGATCGTCTGCTTGATGAAGTGGGTATATTCATGAAGCAGCATCGGCGCCCGGAACGCCATCTCCGAGAAGAAGTTGAAGACGATGATGCCGCTGAAGATGAACAGCGAGTAGGTGACGCGCGTGCCGTCGCCGCTCTCGGCGACCGGCAACTGCAGATTGGTCGTGAAGGCAAAGGTGTAGACGGTGATGGCCAGCAGCGGCGCGATCACCGCCCAGATCCAGCCGGCGACCGAACCCTTGAACCGATCGCGAAGCTCACGCCGCAGGATGGCGGCGATCAGGTCCTGATGTTGTATCATCTGCTCGAAGGGTCTCAGGACGAAACGCGAGACGCGCTCCACCGGGTCGAGATTATCGACCACGATCTGCTTGCCGTTGACGACTTTCACCGACGGCATGAGCCGCGTCTCTCCTTCTCGATTCCAGTGGTGAGCCCGGTGGGGTACGATCCCACGACCCTCTGATTAAAAGTCAGATGCTCTACCGCTGAGCTAC
>JAUXRT010000056.1 GCA_030681635.1 Reyranella sp. | reverse complement strand
CGATCGAGTAGCCGATCTTGCGGCCCTTGAAGTCGGCCAGCGTCTTCACCGGACTGTCTTCCAGGGCCACCAGCGAATTGAGCGGCTGGGCAACGAGGACGCCGACACGCACCAGCGGCAGCCCTTCGGCCACCAGCATCTGCAGCGTCGGCTGGTACGAAACGGCGTAGTCGGCCTGACCGGCGGCCACCAGCTTGGGCGGTGCGTTGGGATCGGCCGGCGCGATCAGCTCGACATCGAGCCCGTGCTTGGTGAAGAGGCCGCGCTGCTTGGCGACCACCAGCGCCGCGTGGTCGGGATTGACGAACCAGTCGAGCAGGACGCGGACCTTGTCCTGGGCGAGGGCCGGCACGGCCGCGCAGGCAAGGGCGAGAGCCAGGATGGTCTTAAGCAGGATACGCATGCTCATTCTCCTTGTGGCGATTGCCAGGGGACCAGTCGTCGGGCGGCCCGGTCGGTCGCGTGATAGAGCGCGAGGCCGAGCAGGCAGAGCAGGAAGAGGGCGGCGAAGGCGAGCGGTGTCTGGCCGCGCGCCAGCGACTGGGTCATCAGGAAGCCAAGGCCTGCGCTCGCGCCGACCCATTCGCCGATGACCGCGCCGATCGGCGCCACGGCCGCGGCAATGCGGGCGCCGGAAGCGAAGGCCGGCAGGGCGGCGGGCAGGCGGATCTGCAGCAGCACGGCACGGGGTTTCGCGTCCATGGTGCGGGCGAGATCGAGCCAGCCGGGGTCGGTGCGGCGCAACCCGTCATAGAGGGTGCTGACCACGGGGAAGAAGATCACCAGGGCGGCCATCGCGACCTTGGAGGCCATGCCGTAGCCCAGCCACAGGACCAGCAGCGGGGCGATGGCGATCACCGGGATGGCCTGGGAGACGATGACCAGCGGCAGTGCCCAGCGCCGCCATCCCGCCGAGGCGGCGAAGACCACGGCCAGCGCCGCGCCCAGGATCAGTCCGAGGATCAGCCCGAGGACCATCTCGGCGGCCGTCCACACCGCCTGTTCCATCAGAAGGTCGAAACGCTCGACCAGCACGACGCCGACACGCGACGGCGGCGGCAGGATGTAGACGGGCACGCCCGTTGCCCACGCCAACGCCTCCCAGGCCAGCAGCAGGCCGATTGCGGTGATCAGCGGCCTCATGGGACGCTCCCCGAGGCGGTGCGCCGCAACTGGGCGATCAGCTGGCCTTGCAGGCCGAGCAGTTCAGGATCCGAGGCATCGCGCGGGACTGGGCCCGACGGCTCGATCGGCAGGCCGACAGTGAACGGCGTTCCCGTCAGGACGCGGACCTGATGGCCGAGCCTCAGTGCCTCGAGCGGATCGTGCGTCACCACCACGACCGTCCGGCCTGTGAACAGCCGTGCCGCCAGATCCTGCAACTCCAGCCGCGTGACCGCGTCGAGATGGCCGAACGGCTCATCCATCAGGACGACGGAGCGATCTTCACAGAGTGTGCGGGCCAGCGCGGCACGCTGGCGCATGCCGGCGGAGAGCGCCTCGGGGCGGTCGCCCAGCCGGTCGCCCAGACCTACTTCAGCGAGCAGGGCGCGGGCCCGCGGCTCGGCGGTCCGAAGCGCGGCCGCGTCGCGGCGCAAGCGGTAGCCCAGCAGCACGTTGCCGAGGATATCGAGCCAGGGCAGCAGCAGGTCGCGTTGCGCCATATAGGCCAGCGGTTGCGCCCGCTCGGTGCCGGGCAGGAGGCCGGCCAGCCAGCGCAGCAGCGAGGTCTTGCCCACGCCGCTGCGGCCCAGCAGGCACGTCGTCCGGCCAGCCGGGAACTCCAGCGCGAGATCGCTCGCCACCACGCGATCGCCGAAGGCGATGCGCGCGCCGCGCACGGAAAGAGGAGGAGAAACCACCACGAAAGTCACCAGTCCCTACGCCGGCATTAACCGGATCAGGTTCCCGGGGTCGTTCTTTCGAACCTCTCAGCCGCGGTGCGGCTCCCCCCGATGATTGGCGGTCACTATGGGAAGCGGCCGGGCGTCACGCAAGTGTCTTGAGTTTGACGAAAACGGGCTCTATCCCATGGGGATGGCATTCGCAGGGTTTCATCGGCGGCTCGGCCGCCGCCTCTTTTTTGCAGCGCCCCTGGTCCTGGCGGCCGGCGCCGCGGCGGCGCAGGGCGCCGACGTCCACTTCAAGCGCTCATCGCTGGTCATCGAGACCGGTGGCCGCGAACTCAAGTTCGACGTCGACCTCGCGACCAACGACGCCGAGCGCTCGCACGGCCTGATGTTCCGCAAGAGCCTCGGCCCTTACGAAGGCATGTTGTTCGATTTCTACCAGGAGCAGCCCGTCAGCTTCTGGATGAAGAACACCCTGATCCCGCTCGACATGATCTTCATCGCGGCCGACGGCACCATCCGGCACATCCATTCCAACGCCGTGCCACTCTCGACCGACCCAATCCCCAGCCAGTTCCCGGTGCGCGGCGTGCTCGAGATCAATGGCGGCAGCGCCAAGCTGCTGGGCATCAAGCCGGGCGACAAGGTCAGGCACGCAAGATTCGGCAACGCCTAGATCAGCGCTTCAGCGCGCAGGTCATGCCGTCGCCGACGGCGAACAGGACGAGGTCGACTCGCTCGTCGGCCTTGAGTTTGGCGTTGAGCGCGCGGATCGCCACCGTGTCCGCATCGACGTGCGCCAGGTTGGCGACCCAGCCCCGCCACAGCACATTGTCGATCAGCACGAGACCACCCCTGCGGACGAGTTTCAGGCAGCGCTCGTAGTAGGCGTCGTAGTCTTCCTTGTTGGCGTCGATGAAGGCGAGGTCGAGCTGACCGGCGAGACCCTGGGCCAGCAGCCAGTCGAGCGTGCCCAGCGCCGGCCCGATGGTGAGTTCGATGCGGCTCTCGAGGCCGGCCTCTTTCCAGGCGCGCCGCGCGACCTTGGTCCAGTCCTCGCTGACGTCGCAGCACCAGAGCTTGCCGTCCGGAGGCAGGGCTTCGGCGATGCAGAGCGAGGAGTAGCCGGTGAAGGTGCCGACCTCGACCGCGCGCCGGGTGCCGATCGCGCGCGTGAGCAGGCTGAGCTGCTGGCCCTGGTGGGGCGAGATCTGCATGTTGGCTTGGGGCAGCTGGGCCGTCGCTTCGCGCAACCGGCGTTTCACGGCGCTCTCACGCAGCCAGTTGTCGTCGACATAATCGGCCAGTGCGCCATCGATCTTTGCCCAGCTCTTCATGGTCTCTCCTGTTGGCTCGGAAGGCCCGTCTCGCTAGGGTCGCGTCCAATTGAATGAGGGATTTGGGGAACGGGCATGTCAGATATCGAGATCGCGCGGCGCGCAACCAAGAAGCCTATGGCCGACGTCGCCGCTCGCCTGGACATTCCAGCCGATGCGCTGGAGCCTTACGGTCGCGACAAGGCCAAACTCGACGCCAGCTTCGTGAAATCGCTGGAAGACCGCAAGCCCGGCAAGCTGATCCTGGTGACGGCCATCAATCCGACCAAAGCGGGCGAGGGCAAGACCACGACGACGATCGGGTTGGGCGACGCGCTCTGCCGCCTGGGCAAGAAGACGGCCATCGCGCTCCGCGAGCCCAGCCTCGGGCCCTGCTTCGGCCAGAAGGGCGGCGCCACAGGCGGCGGCCAGGCGCAGATCGTGCCGATGGCCGAGATCAACCTGCATTTCACCGGCGACTTCCACGCCATCACCACGGCGCACAACCTGCTCGCCGCGATGCTCGACAACCACATCTACTGGGGCAATGCGTTGGGCATC
>JAUXRT010000051.1 GCA_030681635.1 Reyranella sp. | reverse complement strand
CTGGTGCTGGTCGCGGCCGTGTTCATGCCGCGTATGGGACTGGGCCTGTTGCGCACGCGGCGGATCGGCACTCAGTTCGTCAGCTCGGTGATGATGCTGCTCTCGACGCTGTTCTTTTTCTCCGCGGTGAAGTCGATCCCGGTCGCCGAGGCGATCTCCGTCACCTTCGTGGCGCCGCTCGCGGTGGTGCTGCTGGCTTGGCCACTGCTCGGCGAGCGCATCACCTGGTTCCGGATGGCCGCCGTCGTCGTCGGGTTCACCGGTGTGCTGATCGTGATCCGGCCGGGTAGTGCCGTGTTCCAGTGGGCGTCGCTGCTGCTGCTGTGCAGCGCCATGTGCTACGCGATCTACCAGATCCTGATCCGGCGCCTGGCCGGGATCGACGCCCCGGCGACCTCGATCTTCTACAGCGTGCTGCTGGGCGCGATCATCATGTCTATTTGGCTGCCCCTGGTGTGGAAGATGCCGATGATCTGGACCGACTGGGCGCTGCTTTGTTCGCTCGGTGTCTTCGGCGCGCTCGGCCACTATTGCGTCGCCAAGGCGATGACCTATGCCTCGGCCAATTTCGTGGCGCCATTCAACTATACGCAGATGATCGGCTCGGTCATCGTGGGCTACTTCATGTTCGCCGAAGTGCCGGACTTCTACACTTGGCTCGGCACGGCCGTGGTGGTCGGCGCGGGCCTCATGGTCGGCTGGCAGGGCAGGCGGGCAACCAAGGTTTAAGGAGAGCAACATGCCGTATCTCGTCGCCGCCGATCTGCCAACCACGTCGGCAGGCACGCGCTTTCGGACGTTGTTGGATCGGCTCGGCATTCTGCAGATGCCCGGCACGCACAACGGCATGGCGGCCCTCCAGGCCCGCAACGCCGGCTTCGAGGCGCTTTATCTTTCCGGCGCCGGCATGTCGGCGTCGATGGGGCTGCCTGACCTGGGTGTGATCACGGTCGACGAGGTCTGCTTCTTTGTTCGCCAGGTCGCCCGTGCTTCGGGCCTGCCGGTCCTGGTCGATGGCGACACGGGATACGGCGAAGCGCTCAACGTCATGCACATGGTGCGGGCCTTCGAGGAGGCCGGCGCCGGCGCGGTCCATATCGAGGACCAGATCCTTCCCAAGAAGTGCGGCCATCTCAACAACAAGAAGCTGGCCGATCCCAACGACATGGCCGCCAAGGTCCATGCCGCGTCGCGAGCCCGCCGCGACCTGGTCATCATCGCCCGCACCGATGCCGCAGCGAGCGAAGGCATCGACGGCGCCGTGGCGCGCGCCCGGAAATATATCGAGGCCGGCGCCGACGCGATCTTCCCCGAGGCGCTGCACAATGCGGAGATGTTCAAGGCCTTCGCCAAGGCAATGCCGGGCGTAAAACTGCTCGCCAATATGACCGAGTTTGGCCAGACGCCGTTCTTCACCGCCGCTGAGTTCGAGGCCATGGGCTACCGGATGGTGATCTGGCCGGTCTCGGCCTTCAGGGTCGCCAACAAGGCGCAGGAAAGGCTGTTCGCCGCGCTCCGGCGCGACGGCGGTGCGCAGAACATGCTCGACCAGATGCAGACCCGCGCCGAGCTCTACGCCACCATCGGCTATCACGAATACGAAGCGCTCGACGCCTCGATCGTCCAGACGATCGTGCCGCAGGGAATGCCGCAGCGTTAACTCAGACGGACCGCGAGCCTCCGGCTCGCGGTCCGGAAGACACTAAAGCCCCAGCGCAGACAGGTCGGGGGCGCGGCGGTGGAAGTCGGTCGCGTCCTGGAAGGCCTTGCCCAGGCGCAGCACATCGCGTTCGGCGAACGGCTTGCCGACGATCTGGATGCCGAGCGGCAAGCCGGCCGACTGACCGGACGGCATGGCAAGGCTGCAGAGGCCGAGGTAATTGCCTGGCCGTGTCAGGTAGCCCGGGATGGGCGAGGTCTCGTCGACCTCGGAGAGCGGGATCGCCGGTATCGCCATGGTCGGCATCACGATGGCATCGTAGGGCTGGAACCAGTTGGCGAAGGTCCGCCGGCGCTCGGCCATCATGCGTATCTCCTCGGCATAAGCGCCGGGCAGCAACAGCTTGGCGGCCTGGGCGCGTGCGCGCACGCCGGGGCCGATCGCCTTGCTCATGTCCTCGATATAGTCGCGGTGGAGCGAATAGGCCTCCGACGAGATCATCGTGCCCGCCGGTCGCGATAGATCGAAATACCAGTCGGGCAGACGCACCGCTTCCACCACAGCGCCGAGGCTCTCGAACGTCCGGGCCGCCGCCTGCCAGGCCTTGGTCACGTCGGCATGCATGAAGTTCGGCAATTGCTTCGTGTCGGGAACGGCGATCCGCATGCCCTCGATCGAGCCCGGCCGCGTGGCGAGCGTGAAATCCTCCAGCGGCTGGCCGAGCGTCGTCGGATCACGCGGGTCGGGGGCGGCCAGCGCATTCAGCATCAGCGCGCAGTCCTCGACCGAGCGGGCCATCGGTCCGATCGAATCGAGGGTCCAGCTCAGCATGATGGTGCCGGAGAGTCCGATACGCCCGTACGTGACTTTCAGGCCGACCAGCCCGTTGAAGGCCGAGGGGATGCGCACGGAACCGCCAGTGTCGCTGCCGATGCCGGCCGGCGTCAACCGCGCTGCGACCGCGACGCCGGTGCCGCTCGAGGAGCCGCCCGGCACGCGATGGGTCGCGAGGTCCCACGGATTCCAGGGCGCGCCCATCAGCGGATTGGTGCCCCAGCCGCCGAAGGCGAATTCGACCATGTGCAGTTTGCCGAGCGGGATCATGCCAGCTGCGGTGAGACGCTCCACGGTGTTGGAGGTCTCGGTGGCGATCCGCCCCTCGAACATCTTCGAGCCGCCGGTGCCGACCTTGCCGGCGATGTCGCAGAGATCCTTGTAGGCGATCGGCAGCCCGTGCAGGGGCGGCAAGGGGAAGCCCGCGGTGCGTGCCCGGTCGGCGCCGTCAGCCATTGCCTTGGCGGCGTCGGCGTAGACTTCGGTGAAGGCATGGAGCTTGCCATTGGCCTTGGCGATCCGGCCGAGCAGGCCGTCGACGATCTCGCGCGAAGAGAATTGCTTGGCGGCAAGGCCAGCGGCGAGTTCGGTCAGGGTAAGAGTATGGAGGGTCATGTCGGTAAATCGTCCTTAGTAGGTTGCGCGTCCGCCGGAGAGATCGAAGGTGGCGCCTGTTGCAAACGTGCACTGGCTGGAAGCGAGCCACGCGACCATCTCGGCCACTTCATCGACTTCGCCAAAGCGGCTCATCGGAATCTTCGACAGCATGTAGTTGATGTGCTGCTCGGTCATCTGACTGAACAACTCCGTTTTCACCACCGCGGGCGCCACGCAGTTCACCAGCACGCCGGTGGTGGCGAGTTCCTTGCCGAGGGATTTGGTGAGTCCGATGACGCCGGCCTTGGACGCCGAGTAGGCCGAGGCATTGGGGTTGCCTTCCTTGCCGGCCACCGACGCGATGTTGACGATGCGGCCCCAGCCGCGCTTGGCCATGCCGTCGGCCACGGCACGGTTGCAGAGGAACACCCCCGTCAGGTTGATGTCGAGCACCTGCCGCCAGGCATCGACCGGGTAGGCGACCACCGTCGCATTAGGCCCGGTGATGCCGGCGCTGGCGACCAGGATATCGGGCGGCGCCAGGCGCTTCTCGGTGCTGGCGAGGGCCTCTGCGACCGAGGTTTCACTGGTCACGTCGACTGAGACGGCAATGGCGCCCTTCAAGGCGGCGGCCGACTGCTCGGCCCGCGCG
The DNA here is from genome assembly GCA_030681635.1 of Reyranella sp. GTDB lineage: Bacteria > Pseudomonadota > Alphaproteobacteria > Reyranellales > Reyranellaceae > Reyranella. The sequence goes on along the minus strand of JAUXRT010000051.1, from coordinate 9,026 downwards.
AGATCGCGATCCCAGAGGGCGACACGACCACCGCCGGCGGTGATTTTCGCAGCGCAAGCCAGGCCGATGCCGCGCGCGCCGCCGGTCACGATCGCCGTCCGCCCCTTGAACAGTCCCGCTTCCATGCCCGTCTCCCAAGCGCTTGAACCAGCTGGCGATTCCCACCATATCGGCGCCCTGCGCCATCCGCTACACTGACGCTTGCGCGTTCCTTCAGCCTTTCCCAGTAGTGTTTCCCTTTAGTGTTTCCCCGGGAGTTGCATGTCCTCCGCCACGCCGGCATCCATCGACGCCACCGTCGAGCTTCTGAAGAGCGGCGACTATATCGCCGATCGCAGCCTCGCCACCGTCCTCTACCTTGCCCTGAAGCTCGGCCGTCCGCTTTTCTGCGAAGGCGAAGCCGGAGTGGGCAAGACCGAGATCGCCAAGGTGCTGGCAACGACCCTCAAGCGCCCGTTGATCCGCCTGCAATGCTACGAGGGGCTCGACGTCGCGTCCGCCGTGTATGAATGGAACTATGCCCGCCAGATGATCGAGATCAGGCTGGCCGAAGCGCAGGGCGTGCACGATCGCGGCCAGCTGGCGGCTGATATTTTCGACGAGCGGTTCCTGATCCGCCGTCCGCTGCTCGAGGCGCTCAGCCCGCACGCCGAAGGCGCGCCGATCCTGCTGATCGATGAGCTCGACCGCACCGACGAGCCGTTCGAGGCTTACCTGCTGGAGCTGCTGTCCGACTTTCAGGTCACGATTCCCGAACTCGGCACCGTCAAGGCGGCAGAACCTCCGATCGTCATCGTGACCTCCAACCGCACGCGCGAAATCCACGACGCGCTGAAGCGCCGCTGCTTCTATCACTGGGTCGACTATCCCGACCTGAAGCGCGAGTTGGAGATCCTCAAGGTGAAGGCACCCGGCTCGAGCGAGCGCCTGTCGCGGCAGGTCGTGGGCTTCGTCCAGGAACTGCGCAAGCTCGACCTCTTCAAGGCGCCCGGCGTGGCGGAGTCGATCGACTGGGCCACAGCGCTGTCGGAACTGAACGCGCTCGACCTCGATCCTCGAACCATCAACGACACGCTGGGTGTGCTGCTCAAGTACCAGGACGACATCCAGCGCCTGCAAGGCACGGAAGCCGCCGAGATCCTGCGCAAGGTGAAGTCCGATATCGCCGCCGAGCCGCTGGGCTAGGTCCGGTGATGGACGCGCTGCCCGAATCGGCACCGGCGCCGGACCCGCGCGAGGGAAAACTCGCCACCAACATCGTGCACTTTGCCCGCACGCTGAGAACCGCCGGACTTCGCGTGGGTCCCGGCCAGATCCTGCGCGCCATCGAGGCGGTCGAAGCGGCGGGTCTGCGGAAGAGGGACGACTTCTACTGGACACTGCATTCGGTGTTCGTCAACCGGCGCGACCAGCGCGAGATATTCGACCAGGCGTTTCACGTCTACTGGCGCAATCCGCGGCTGCTGGAAAAGATGATGGAGATGCTGCTGCCGCAGGTCGGCGTGCCGGCGGTAGAGGACGAGCGCAAGCAGCTCAGCCGTCGCCTGCAGGAGGCGCTGCAGCCCGGCCGGGGCGAGGCGCCGCCGGATGAAAGCGAGCCGCCGGAAGTCGAAGTCGAGGCGACTTTCACGGTCTCCGACCGCGAGATCCTGCAGCACCGGGACTTCGAGCAGATGTCGCAGGCCGAGATCGACGATGCGCTGCGTGCCATCGCGCGGATGCGCCTGCCGGTGCCGGAGCGGCGGACCCGGCGCTATCGGGCGGCCCGTCGTGGCCCCAGGGTGGATTTCCGCGCCTCGCTGCGCCGTGCGCTCAGACCGGAAGGGCTGACCGAACTGCGCCGCCGCGAGCCGCGCCGCCGCCCGCCACCGCTGGTCATCCTGTGCGACATTTCAGGGTCGATGGCGCGCTACACCCGCATGTTCCTGCACTTCATGCACACGATTACCAACGATCGCGACAGGGTTTTTTGCTTCACCTTCGGCACCCGCCTGACCAATGTGACGCGCTCCTTGCGTTATAGGGATGTGGATATAGCGCTGGCCAAAGCCTCGGCGCAGGTCGAAGATTGGTCGGGTGGCACACGGATCGGACAGTCGTTGCATGAGTTCAACAACAAATGGTCGCGCCGCGTCCTGGGGCAGGGAGCCGTGGTCGTGCTGATCACCGACGGGCTCGATCGCGAAGGCGGTGACGGCCTCGCCGCCGAAATGGAGCGCCTGCACAAGTCGTGTTCGCGGCTGGTTTGGCTGAACCCGCTCTTGCGCTACGGCGCCTACGAACCCAAATCCCAGGGCAACAAGGCCATGTTGCCCCATGTCGATGAATTCCGCCCCGTTCACAATCTCGAAAGCCTGGCTGGGCTGATCACGGCGCTCGGAGCGGTAACGCCCGGGGCCGATCGGCGGCTGGCCACATGGCAGACGGAACTGCGCAAGGAGTAGACATCATGAGTGACGCGCTCGATGTGCTGGATCAGGTCGGCAAGTGGAAGAGCTCGGGCAAGGGCGTCGCCATCGCCACGGTGATCACCACCTGGGGATCGTCACCGCGCCCCGTGGGCAGCCAGCTCGGAGTCGATGACTCGGGCGCCATGGTCGGCTCGGTGTCGGGCGGCTGCATCGAAGGCGCCGTCGTGAAAGAGGCGCTCGACGCGATCAAGGACGGCAAGCCGCGCCTTCTCGATTTCGGCGTCACCGACGAACAGGCCTGGGATGTCGGTCTGGCCTGCGGCGGCAAGGTCCAGGTGTTCGTCGAGAAGGTGGGCTGATCAGATGAAGACCGAGACCATCGCAGCCCTGCAGCAGGCCCGCACCAAGCGCACCGCCGTCACCCTGGCGACGCGGCTCAGCGATGCCACCGAAACCTTGGTCTATCTCGACAAGGCTGAAGGCGCGATGGCCGGCGACGCCACGCTGGTGTCCGTGGCGCGCCGCGCCATGGCGATCGGCCGCAGCGAGACGCTCGATCTCGGCGGCGAGAAGATCTTCCTCAATGTCTATGTACCGCCGCCGCGCATGATCATCGTAGGCGCGGTTCATATCGCACAGACCCTGGCGCCGATGGCGGCCATGCTCGACTTCGACGTCACCGTTGTCGATCCGCGCGGCGCCTGGGCCACCAGCGCGCGTTTTCCCGGCGTAAAAGTGATCCAGGATTGGGCCGACGAGGCGTTCCAGGCGATGGGGCTCGACGTTTCAACCGCCGTCGTCACCTTGACGCACGATCCCAAGCTCGACGATCCGGCGCTCGAAGCGGCGCTGAAGTCCGATGTCTTCTATATCGGCGCGCTCGGCAGCCGGAAGACCCATGCCAAGCGCAAGGAGCGGCTGGCCGAAGCGGGGATCACCGACGAGATGTTCGCGCGCGTCCACGGCCCGGTCGGCCTCAACATCGGCGCCAAGTCGCCGGCCGAGATCGCGGTGTCGATCCTGGGCCAGATCGTCGAAGTGCGGGCGCGGCGTCTCGAAATCCTGGCCGGCCCGAAGGTGGTCGCAGCGTGAGATTCGGCGAAACCCCCATCGACGAGGCCACGGGCGCGATCCTGGGACATAGCTGGCGCTCGGGTGGGATCAACTTCTCCAAGGGCAGGACGCTTTCGGCCGACGATGTCGCCAAGCTGAAGGCCGCCGGCGTCTCGACGGTCGTGGCCGCGCGGCTGGGTGCCGACGACGTGCACGAGGACGAGGCGGCGGCGACCGTGGCCAAGGCGCTGGCGGGCGAGGGCATCGAGGTCACGGCGGCTTTCACCGGACGCTGCAATCATTTTGCCCGCAGCTCGGGGCTCGCCGTCGTCGATCACGCGCGCATCGACGCGCTGAACGAACTCGACGAGTCGGTCACCGTGGCGACCCTGCCGCCGTTTGCACGGGTGGAACCGCGCCAGATGGTGGCGACGGTAAAGATCATCCCCTATGGCGCGCCGCGCACCGCGGTAGTTCGCGCCGTCGACGTCGCGCACTCGGCCAACCGGCCGCTCATCTCGGTGGCGCCGTTCCGGGCGATGCGGGCCGGGCTGGTGCAGACCAGGCTGCCGGGCACGCGCGACAAGGTGCTCGACAAGGCGGTCGGCACGACGACCAAGCGGCTGACGTCCCTCGGCAGCACGCTGAACGGCGAGCGCCGCGTGGCGCACGATGCCGCTTCCATCGCCGGCGCGTTGAAGGAATTGAAGGCGGAGGGCTGCGATCTCTTCCTGATCGCCGGTGCATCGGCGATCGTGGATCGCCACGACGTGGTGCCGCTCGGCATCGCGGCGGCCGGCGGCCAGATCCATCATTTCGGCATGCCGGTCGATCCCGGCAATCTGCTGCTGACCGGCGAGCTCGACGGCAAGCCCGTGCTAGGGCTGCCGGGGTGCGCCAAGTCGCCCAAGTACAACGGTTTCGACATGGTGCTGGAGCGGTTGGCCGCGGGCCTGACGGTTGGCCGGGCGGAGATCGTGCGCATGGGCGCAGGCGGTCTGCTGGCCGAGATCGCAAGCCGGCCACAACCGCGTGACGACGAGCCGTCGGAGGGCGAGGGGCCGCAACAGGCGCCGCGCGTCGCCGTGCTCGTCCTGGCCGCCGGCCGGTCGACACGCATGGGCGGGCCCAACAAGATGCTGGCCGATGCCAACGGCGCGCCGCTGGTCGTCCATGCCGTGAAGGCGGCGCTCGAGTCGCAGGCCGTCGAGATCGTCGTCGTGCTCGGCCACATGGCGGAGCAGGTGAGGGCGGGCATCGAAAGCGCCATCCCCGGCCGGTCGCGCCTGCGCTTCATCACCAATCCGGATTTCGTGGAAGGGCTCAGCACCTCGGTGCGGACCGGCATCGGCGCGCTCAGCTCCAATGTCGACGCCGCGGTCGTGCAGCTGGGCGACATGCCCGGCGTTGGCGCCGGCCTGCTCAATCGCCTGATCGCAGCTTTTAGCCCGGTCGAGGGCCGCGCGATCTGCGTGCCGACGGTGGGCGGCAAGCGCGGCAACCCCGTCCTGTGGGCGCGAAGGTTCTTTCCCGAAATGACGATGCTCTCCGGCGACAGCGGCGCCAAGCACCTGATCGGCGAGCATGCCGATCTCGTTTGCGAGGTCGAGATGGCGGGCGAGGCGGCGATCACGGACATCGACACGCCCGAGGCGCTACAAGCCTGGCGCGAACGGACCCCGGCATGAGTTTTAACGTCCAAGCCGTGCGCGGACAGTTCCCGATCCTGTCCGAGATCATCGACGGCCGGCCGGTCCACTATCTCGACAACGGCGCCTCGGCGCAGACGCCCCTTGCGGTGCTCGACGCGGTGCGGACCTACGAAACGACTGGCCGGGCCAACGTGCTGCGCGGCGTCCATCGGCTGGCCGAGCGCGCAACCGATGCCTATGAGAACGCCCGCGCCGAAGTCGCCGCCTTCCTGGGTGTCGGGCCCATGGAGATCGTGTTCACCGGCGGCTGCACGGCGGCGATCAACCTGGTGGCCTATTCCTACGGCTCGCTCCTGAAGCCCGGCGACCGCATCCTGCTGTCGGAGCTCGAACACCACTCCAACATCGTGCCGTGGCAAATGCTGCGCGCGCGCGCCGGCATCGAGATCGACATGGTGCCGGTGACGGTGGACGGCCGCATCGACCTCGAGAAGCTGCCGGGGCTGCTCACGCCGCGGACCAAGCTGATCTCGCTGGCCCATGTCTCCAATGTGACCGGGGCGGTGGTCGATGTCGGCGCCGTGGTCGCCGCCGCCAGATCGGTGGGCGCCAAGGTCATGCTCGACGGCGCCCAGAAGGCACCGCATGGGCCCATCGACCTGCCCGCGCTCGGCGTGGATTTCTACGTCTTCGCCGGCCACAAGGCCTATGGGCCGAACGGCATCGGCGTGCTGTGGGCCAGGCCCGAGCTGCTCGACGCCATGCCGCCGTTCATGGGCGGCGGCTCGATGATCGGCCGCGTGACCTTCGCCGAGACCACCTGGGCGCCGCCGCCGCGACGGTTCGAGGCCGGCACACCGCCGATCGGTCCTGCGATCGGCCTCGGCGCGGCCTGCAAATGGATGCGGGCACTCGACTGGACCGGCGCGCATGCCCACGAGATGACGATGGTGCAGCATCTGATGGACGGGCTGCAGAAGATCGACGGCGCGCGGATCTTTGGTCCGGCCGGACTGCAGAACCGCTATCCCGTCGTGTCGTTCATGCTGGACGGCGTCCATCCCCACGACGTCGCCCAGACGCTCGACTCGTTCGGCGTCGCGGTCCGCGCCGGCCATCATTGCGCGCAACCGCTGATGGACCGCTTCGATCTCGACGGCACAACCCGGGTGTCCATGGCGCCGTACAATGACGGCAGCGACATCGACGCCCTGCTCACAGGCGTGCGGCACGCCGCGAAGACGCTTCGATGAGCGACCAGCTCTACCAGGACCGGATCGTAGCACTCGCCAAGGCCAAGACGGGGGCCGGCAAGCTTGAGAGCCCGACCAAATCGGCCCGCCGTGACAACCCGCTGTGCGGCGACCGGGTGACGGTCGACATCCGGTTGGACGGGCAGGGGAAAATCGCCGAAATCGCCCATCAGGTGCGTGGCTGCCTGCTCTGCCAGGCGTCGGCCTCGGCGCTGTCTTCTATCGCGGTCGGTCGGGATGCCGCGGGCATCGCCGATATCAGGCACGACGCCGAACGCGCCGTCGGCCGCGAAACCGGCGAGGCGCGGGAGCCTTTCGCGGCTTTCGCGCCGGTCGCCGCCCACAAGTCACGGCAGGAATGTGTACTGCTGCCGTTCGAAGCCTTGAAAGACGCGCTCTCGTAGATTCGTCGCCCCCTAGATTCGTCGCACGGGCGCCCCGGTTGCGTCATAGTCCGCGCTCACGGTGCGCGGGCAGCGCCGGGGAGGCCTCATGCGATATCTTCTGACCAGTCTGGCTCTTCTGAGCCTTTTCACCTTTCCCACTCTCGCCTTCGCCCAGGACCTCGCCCTGAAGCGGGTGATGTTGTCCTCCGGCGGCATGGGTTACTTCGAGTATGAAGCCGCGGTCGACGGCGACGCGACCTTGAAGCTCACGGTCTCGCTGCAGCAGGTCGACGACGTGCTGAAGAGCCTGGTCGTCTATGACGACAAGGGTGGCGTCGGCGGGCTCAGCCTGCCGGGACGCGAGCCTCTGGCCCAGGCCTTCAAGGACCTGCCCTTCGACCAGGCCTCGCTCGGATCGCCGGCCGAATTGCTGGCGACCCTGAAGGGCGCGCAGGTCACTGTCGGCGGCAGCCGCGCCATCTCGGGCCGCATCGTCTCGGTCCAGGAAGAGACCGTTTCCCTCGGCACCGACAAGGGAACGACCACGCGCACGCGCGTCACCCTGTTCACCGGTCTCGGCCTGCAGCAGTTCATTCTCGAAGATGCCGAGAACCTGCAGTTCGCCGATGCGGCGCTGCGCGACAAGGTCGCCCAGGCGCTGGTCGCCATCCAGGGTAACCGCGCCAAGGATGCCCGCACCATCGAACTGTCGACGCGCGGCACGGGCAAGCGCACCGTGCGGGTGGCCTACATCGTCGAAGCGCCGGTATGGAAGGCATCGTATCGCCTGACTCTCGGCGCGGACCCGACCGCAGCCCGCTCGGCGCTGCAGGGCTGGGCGACGATCGAGAATTTGAGCGGCCAGGACTGGAAGGACGTCGAGCTCACCCTGGTATCGGGCCGGCCGGTCGCCTTCCGTCAGGCGCTCTACAACGCCTACTACGTCACGCGGCCGGAAGTGCCGGTCGAAGTCGCCGGCCGTCTTGTGCCCGGCGTCGACCGTGGCGGTGTCCTGGCCGATCAACGCAGCAAGTCGTCGCCACCGGCGATGCCCGCGCCGGCGCCGTATCGTCCGCAGCAGGAGCGCTCCATGGCGCCGGCCGCCGCGCCGCCGCCCCCTCCGCCGCCGATCGCCGCCGCCGCTGAGCAGATCGAGGCCTCGGATGCCGCGACCCAGGTCGTCTTCAAGTTCCCGCGCGCCGTCAATGTCGACAACGGCCGGACGCTGTCGATCCCGATCATCGACCGCCAGGTGCCGGCACTGCGGATGGCGCTCTATCAGGCCGACGCCGCCGCGCGCAATCCGCTGGCCGCCATCCGCCTCACCAACGACGGCGAAAGCGGCCTGCCACCGGGCCTGATCACCCTCTACGAACGCGACAAGGCCGGCAGCGTGGCCTATGTCGGCGATGCCCGGCTCTCGGGCTTCCCGGTCGGCGAGACACGGTTGCTCGCCTATGCACTCGACGAGAAGATCACCATCGAGCGCGACGTTGCCCAGACCGACCGGCTCGCCACCGGCACCATCTCCCAGGGCGTGCTGAAGTTGTCGCGCATCGTCCGCCAGACCGCGGTCTATCGCGTGCGCGGCCCGGCCAAGGAACCGCGCCAGCTGATCGTCGTGCAGCGCCGGCTGCCGGGCTGGACGCTCACCAAGCCCGACGCCAAAGGCATCGACATCAGCGAAGGCAACTACCGCATCCCGTTCACCCTGCCGGGTGGCGACCAGACCCAGACCCTGGAAGTCGTGCAGGAGCAGACGCAGCAGCAGGAGCTGCGCCTGATCGACGGCGCCGCCGACCAGATCCGCGTCTATGCCCAGGCGCGTGAATTCGATGCCAAGACCCGCGAGGCGCTCACCAAGGTGCTGCAACTCCAGCAGTCGGTTGCCGAGGCCCAGCGCAAGGGCGCGCAGGTCGATGCCGAACGGCAGGCGATCGTGCAGGAGCAGGCGCGGCTGCGCGAGAACCTCGCCCGCGTGCCGGCCAACAGCGACCTGCAGCGCCGCTACCTCGCCACGCTCGACAAGCAGGAGAGCGACCTCGAGGCGCTGGCCAAGCGCAAGGTCGAGGCGGAGAAGGCCGTCGAGACGGCGCGTGATGCGCTCAGAACCTATGTGGCACAGCTCGGCTAGAGCACATTCCTGTTTGCAGGACTCGGAAGGGGATTCCCTTGGGTCTTGAAGTGTGATTCAAGCTGAGGGCTGGGATCGCAGGAGGCCAGCATGAATGGCACGAGCCCTTTCCTTGGATCTTCGCAAGCGGATCGTCG
>JAUXRT010000048.1 GCA_030681635.1 Reyranella sp. | reverse complement strand
GAGGATGTAGACGGTGAGCAGCAGCAGGACCGTCGCATTGGCCAGCGCCGACAGCACCTCCATGCGCACGTAGCCGTAGGTCTTGGCCGGCGTCGCCGGACGTTCGGCGAAGCGGATGGCGAGCAGCGCAAGTGCCAGGCCGCCGACGTCGGTCAGCATGTGGGCCGCATCCGCCAGCAGCGCCAAGCTGCCCGTCAGCAGGCCGCCCGCGACTTCTACACCGACGAACGATGCCGTGAGCACCAGCGCCCACCGCAGGCTCGATTTGTGCCGTCCGCCGGCGGTTGGTGCCCCCGGGGGCGGCGCATGTGAATGTGAATGTCCCGCGCCCATCGTCCGACTTTAGCGAGCACCGGGAGAAATTAATACTTAGGTATTGACCTAAGTATCATCGCTCCCTACCTTCCGGCCATGCGCACCGAAGCCACGCCCATCGACGGAATCTTCCGCGCCCTCTCCGACCCGACGCGTCGCGACGTGCTGGAGCGGCTGTGCAAGAGCCCGGGCTCCGTCAGCGAGCTGGCGGAACCTTTCGACATGGCCCTGCCCTCCTTCGTCGAGCATCTGAAAATCCTCGAAGGCTGCGGGCTGGTGCGTTCCACCAAGGCCGGGCGCGTCCGCACCTACCGCCTCGTTCCCAAGCGGCTCCGGCTCGCCGAGGACTGGCTCGCCCAGCAGCGCACGATCTGGGAGCGCCGCCTCGACCAGCTCGACTCCTATCTTCTCGACCTCAAAGGAAAACGCCCATGAAGATCGACCCCGCTCTCGACCTCGTCCTTGAGCGCACCATCGACGTGCCGCCCGAGCTGGTATGGCTCGCCTGGACGACGCCCAAGCATCTCATGAAGTGGTTCACGCCGGCGCCCTGGACCGTCACGGCCTGCGAGATCGACCTGCGACCGGGCGGCATCTTCGCCACCACCATGCGCTCGCCCGAGGGCCAGGAATTTCCCAGCGCCGGCTGCTACCTCGAGGTGGTGCCGCAGAAGCGCCTGGTCTTCACCGATGCGCTGGGCCCCGGCTACCGACCGGGCAAGAGCCCGTTCATGACGGGGATCATCGACATCGCGCCGCACGGCTCCGGCACCCGATATACCGCCACGGTCCTTCACAACGATGAGGCCGCCCGCAAGAAGCACGAGGAGATGGGCTTCCACAAAGGCTGGGGCACGGCGCTCGATCAGCTCGTGGCGTACGCCAAGAAGATGTGAGTTACGCTGGTGGCATTTTGTCGAATTTCGGCAGAGCCGGATCGAGCCGGTCCCAGGCGTGGCCGCGCCCGCCATAAAACACCATTTGCGGCGTGTAGCGGCCGGGATCGTCGAGGCTCGCGGCGTGCACGGTGAACAGATCGGGCATGGCCGCGAACGTGAGATAGACGGGCGATCCGCAGGTCGGGCAGAAGGCCCGCGTCTTCACGTTGCCGCTGTCGGCAACGATGTCCCAGTGCGCGGCCTTGCCTTCCAGCTTCACGCTCTTCTTGTCCGGGAAGGTCAGGTAGGAGCCGTGCCCGGTGCCGCTCTTGCGCTGGCAGTCGCGGCACTGGCAATCGGCCTGCACCATCGGCTCCCCGGAGATTTCATAACGGACCGCGCCGCAGGCGCAGCCGCCGGTAAAAGCCTTGCCGCTCATTTCTTCTCTCCTGTGATGGCATCGAGCTGACGGACGACCTTCTTCCAGCCGTCGCTCATGCCCTTGAAGGCGGTCTCGTTCCTGGGCAGCTCGAAGCCGGAATGGACCAGGCGCACGCGCGTTCCGGCTTCGACCCCGGCCAGGGTCCAGGTGACGACGGTGTCCAGCGGCGCGCCGTAGCCGACGTTGGCCTCGTGCCCGCCCTTCCAGGCATAGACGAAGCGTGCGTTCGGCTTCACCTCCAGCACCTGGCAATGAATGACGCCGTCCCACGCACCGGCCGGCGTGGTCTTCATGGTGAAGTGCTTGCCCACCACGGGCTCGAAGCCGGTCGGCGCCATGAGCCAGCGCCCCATCAACGCGCCGTTGGTCAGCGTCTTCCAGATCGTCTCCGGCGCATGCGGGAAGACCTCGTCGACCACGATGTCTTGCGTGCGGGATTTCAAGGCGGCGTTGGTCATGGATCGATCTCCTTCAGCAAGGTTCTGAGATTGGTGAAGCGCTCGCGCCAGAAGACGCCGTAGATGGAAATCCAGTCGACGAGCGGTTCGAGCCCCTTGGGGTCGGCGCGGTAGTGGACGTTGCGGCCGCTAGGCCGGTCGGCGATCAGGCCGGCCTGCTTCAAGGACTTGAGATGTTGCGAGATAGCGCCCTGCGTCACGCCGCTGCCGCGCGTCAGCTCGGCCACGGTGATCTCTTCGGCCTTCACGATCCGCTCGAACACGGCCCGCCGCGTGGGGTCGGCCAGCGTGCGCATCACGGCATCGACTTGGGTCATCTGCATCATGACCGATTAATTAGTGAACACTAATCTATTAGTCAACACTAATATTTAGAGGCCACACACTCTCGACCACACCCAACGATCTCAAGCGGCTTTCTGGAAGCCTTCCCTCTGCGCCGTCATGGCCCGCTTGAACGCCGGCCGCGCCTGGCAGCGCTGCTTGTAGGCGCTGAGACGCGGATAGGCCGCGACGATGTTCGTGTGATCGAGAATGCGCAGGACGTCGGTCATCATCAGGTCGCCGACGGTGAACGTCCCTTCGAGATAGTCTTTCCCGCCCAGCGCCTTCTCGAGCAGATCCAGGCGATCGTGCACCAGCTTCTCGATCTGGGGCCTGAAATCCTTCGTCCACTCCTCCTTCGCATGGAAGAAGTCGAGGCTCGCGAGCTGCTGGATCCAGATCTCGACCGAATTGAGTGCTGCGAACACCCACGCCGTGGCGCGCTCGCGTCCGATGCGGTCGCGGGGCAGCAGCGTCCCGGTCTTCTCCGCGACGTAGAGCGCGATGGCGCCGCTCTCGAACAGCACGAGGCCGTCCTCTTCGATCGCGGGCGCCTGCCCGAACGGCTGGCGCGCCAGATGTTCCGGCGACCTTTGTTCGGGTCCCAGCGCCACCGTGCGCACCGCATAGGGCAAGCCCGCCTCCTCCAGCGCCCAGCGGACGCGGAAGGCGCGCATCAGGGGAGCGGCAAAATCCGGCACCCATGCGTAGGTCGTGAGCGTGATCATGGGTGAACTCCGTTCTGCTCGGCCACGGCGATGTTCTCGGCGTAGAGCTGCTGCTTGTTGAAGAGCGAATTCCAGCCGCCGATGTGGCTGTCGCGACTCTCGACGCTTGAGAACGGCGCCTGGTGAAAGGTCTGGACCGTATGCCCGTCCTTCTCGGCAAAGGTCACGGTCACGAGCGTGTCGAGGTCCCGCCCGGACGCCTCGTCCCACTGGAACGTGAAGACGATGCGCTTGTTCTTCTCGACCTCGCGGACGACGCCGCCGAACCGCGACAGGCCATATTCCTTCGACGTCATGGCGCCGCGCCACGCCCGCCCCGGTGTCAGCTCCCAATCGAGCTCGACCGCCGTGAACTTCTCGGGGCCCCACCAGCGCAGCATGTGATCGCTTCTTTCCCAGAGCCGGAAAACGAGCGGCACCGGCGCGCCGAATTCACGCTCGATCAGAAGGTCGATTTCGCCGCTCGCGCTCATTGCTTCCTGCCTTTCGCCGGCGCCTTGGTGATCTCCGTCAGCAACGCATCCATCTTGTCGAAGCTGCCGGTCCAGAACTTGCGGTACTTCGCCAGCCATCCGTCGACCTCTTTCAACGGCGCGGTCGCGAGCGTGCACGGCCGCCACTGCGCCTGACGCCCGCGCGTGATCAGGCCCGCGCTCTCCAGGACTTTCAGGTGACGGGAGATCGAGGGCAGCGTGATGTCGAAAGGCTCGGCGAGCTCGTTCACGGTCGCCGCGCCCTGGCTCAACCGGGCCAGCATCGCCCGACGCGTGGGGTCGGCCAAGGCCGCCAGGGTGATGCTGAGAGGGTCGCCGATCTTTGTATTTAGCATAATTGCTAATTAGCCCACCCCCTAAATACAGTCAAGCGCCCGTCTCGGCACCTCGTTGTCTCCGGGCGGAGGTCACTCCGGCCCGAGACGACGAGCCCCTTCAGACGACGAGGCACGTCGCGTGTCACACCAAGTTGAGACAAAAGTTGTGACACAGGCTGAGCGCCCTCCTGTGCCCTCGCGGGAATCCGACCCTGCGGCCCCACCTTGGGCGGCCGCAGATGACCGTCAAAATCAACATCGGATGCGTTCTTCGCACCTCGGTCCACCCCACCTGCCGGACGGTCGGCGACGGGGATGGCCTTTGCTTGCTACTCACGGCTCAAGACCGCGGGACGGCCCCTCATCCTCCAGGGATCGTACCCGGCGGGCGCTCCGGGCGGGGCATG
>JAUXRT010000485.1 GCA_030681635.1 Reyranella sp. | reverse complement strand
CATTCGGCGACAACTGGGCGGCGGATCAGCTTTCCAAAGCCGATGCGATGGGCGGGACGCTCGCGCTCCGCTTCAAGCCCGGCTTCCGGCTGATGTACGCGGCCCTCGGCCTCACCGCCAAACGCTTCCGCAAAGCCTACCTCGACCAGTTGCGGAAAGCCGTGAGCGACTACGATCGACAGATCCTGCTTCGACCTGACGTCGAAACCGATTTCGCCGACACATCGGCCGAATGCTTCGCTCACGGCAGCGACGGGCTGGTGCGCGACAGCGAGTGCCTCTACCGGCGCTGGGCTTTCGACGTGACAAAAATCGAACGGCCGGTCCACATGTGGCAAGGAACGGACGACCGGCTGGTGCCGGCGTCCATCAACAAGACGGTGGCCGACCGAATGCCTGGAGCGGTATGGCATTCCGTCGAGGGAGCCGGTCACTTCGTGGCGGTCGGTTCAGCCGACGAGGTGTTCGCCATCGCGGCCCAGGAACTCTTGTAGTCTCGTCATCGAATTCCGGAGGAAAAATCAGGACATGGCCATCTATCAGCTCAACGACCGCAAGCCGGTCATTCCCGCGTCCTGCTACATCTCCGAGGAGGCCACGATCATCGGCTCGGTGATCCTGGGCGAGCGGGTGAACATCTGGTTCGGCGCCGTCCTGCGCGGCGACAACGAGCCGATCGTGATCGGCGACGACAGCAACATCCAGGAACTCTGCGTGCTGCACACCGATCCCGGCGCGCCGCTCACCATCGGCAAGAACGTGACGGTGGGCCACCAGGTGATGCTGCACGGCTGCACGATCGGCGACGGCTCGCTGATCGGCATCCAGTCGGTGGTGCTCAACCGCTCGGTGATCGGCAAGGATTGCCTGGTCGGCGCCGGCGCGGTGGTGACCGAGGGCAAGAGCTTCCCCGACCGTTCGGTGATCTTCGGCGCGCCGGCCAAGGTGGTGCGCGAACTCAACGAAGAGAACGCCACGCGGCTGCGCATGAGCGCCGAGAGCTACGTCGTGCGCGGCCAGAACTACAAGGCGAACCTCAAGCGTATTGGGTAGCGCCTTGATCGACGCGCTCGACCATCTCGTCATCGGCGGCTCGGTCGGCGTCTACGAGGCGCTGCTGGGCCGCCGCGCGAATGGTGGCCGGCTGCGGACCGGCAATGTCGGACTCGCCTTCACGGGCGGCACGCCGGGGCTGCAGTCGATGGTGTTCGCGACCGCCGACGTCGACAAGGCGGCCAAGCTGCTCGAGCGGCGCGCGGTGGCGACCACCCGTGACGGCGATGCGCTCGCCCTCGAAGGACATGGCGTGGCGATCGGGCTCACCGCGAAAGCGAGCGAGGCGCCCTCGCCGCTCGCGGCCGACGAGGCCTCGTGCGTCTCGGCGCTCGACCATGTCGTGGTGCGCACGCCCGATCCCGAGCGCGCCATCGCCTTCTATGCCGGACGGCTCGGGCTCGATCTCCGGCTCGACCGCAGCAACCCGCAATGGGGCGCGCGACAACTGTTCTTCCGTTGCGGCGAAGTGGTGGTCGAGATCGTTCATGACCTGAAGAAGGGTGTGGCGGACGCGCCGGACCAGCTCTGGGGCCTCGCCTGGCGCGTGCCCGATGTCGCCAAGGCCCAGGCGCGCCTGAAGGCCGCTGGCCTCGACGTCACCGAGCCGCGCGACGGCCGCCGCCCCGGCAGCCAGGTTTTCAGCGTAAAGGACAAGACCGAGGGCGTGCCCACCCTGGTAATCGGCGGCATCGGGCGCTGGTAAGGAGCCGCTGTGGCGTGTCATCCTCCCTTCAAAGCAAGGGGGAAACGATGACGACAGGCATTCGACTCGCGGCCGGCGCGCTCGCACTGGTGCTCGCGACACCTGCCTCAGCGCAGGGCGTGGTCAACGTCTACTGCTCGGTGCAGGTCGAGTGGTGCACGCTCGCGGCCAACGAATTCCAGAAGGCCAGCGGCATAAAAGTTTCCATGACGCAGAAGGGCTCGGGCGAGACCATCGCGCAGTTGAAGGCCGAGGCGCAGAACCCCAAGGGTGACGTGTGGTTCGGCGGCACCGGCGATCCGCACCTGCAGGCGGCCGAAGAGAACCTCACCGAGCCCTACAAGTCGCCCAGGATGGCCGACCTGCATCCGTGGGCGGTGAAGCAGAACACCGACTCGGGCGGCAAGACGGTCGGCATCTATGCCGGCGCGCTGGGCTTCGGCTTCAACACCGAGCTGCTGGCCAAGAAGAACGCGAAGGCGCCGGCCTGCTGGGCCGATCTGCTGAAGCCGGAATTCAAGGCCGAGATCCAGATGGCCAATCCCAACTCCTCGGGCACCGCCTATGTGGCGATCGCCACCTTGGTGCAGCTGATGGGCGAGGAAGAGGCCTTCAAGTACCTGAAGAAGATGCACGCCAGCATCAACGCCTACACGCGCTCCGGCACGGCACCGATGAAGGCCGTGGCGCGCGGCGAGACCATGGTGTCGATCAGCTTCGTGCATGATGGCGTGACCGAGGCGCTGGCCGGCTTCCCGGTGAAGACGGCGACGCCGTGCGAAGGCACCGGCTACGAGATCGGCTCGATGAGCCTGGTCAAGGGCGCGCGCAACATGGCCAACGCCAAGAAGTTCTACGACTGGGCGCTCACGCCCGAGGCGCAGAAGCTCGGCGCCCAGGCCAAGCAGTTCCAGGTGCCGTCGAACAAGGCGACGCCGCTGCCGCCCGAGGCGCCCAAGTTCGCCGACATGAAGCTGATCGACTACGACCAGGCGAAGTACGGCAAGTCGGCCGAGCGCAAGCGGCTGATCGCGCGCTGGGACAGCGAAGTGGGCAGCCTGCCGAAACCCTGATGACTTCGCGCGCGCCTCTGGCGTGGTCGGCGGCGGGGCTGATCGCCGCCGTCGCACTGCCCTGGTACGCGCTGCAGGAAGGTCTCGACTCCGGCGCCTGGCTGACAGGCCTGTGGTCGTCGGAGGATTACGCGAGCGGCTTCGGCCAGATCGTCGAACAGGGAAGATGGTGGCTGGCGCCGGTGCTGCTGGCGCTCATGGCCTGCCTTGCGGCCGCGCTGGTGCCGGCGACACGCCAGCAACGGGGCACGCTGCTGCTGATCGCCAGCACCGCGGGACTGCTGCTGTTCGTGGCCCAGGCGCTGGGCATCGGCCTGCGCGGCTGGACCGCGGCCTGGCTCACCGGCCTCTTCGGCGAACTTGAGGTTCGCCAGGTCGGGCTCGGCGCCGGCGGTGCGGTGGTGCTGGTGGCGCTGCTCTCGCTGCTGTCCATCGGCCTGGCATTGCGCGGAAACTTCGGCGGCGATGCCTTCGTGGCGGGTGCCGTGACGACGGTGGCGGCCTCGATCGTGCTGTTCACCGCCTGGCCGATCCTGCGCATCCTGGTGCAGGCCTTCCAGGACGGCGACGGCGTGCTCGCACCTGTGCTGCTGCTGGAGCGGCTGGCCACGGAAAAGATCTGGAGCCTGCGCTGCCTGTCCGGCGGCGGCCGCTGCGGCGTCGCCTGGAACACGCTGTTCCTGGCGATCGGTTGCGGCGTCGGCACGACGGTGCTGGGCCTCGCCTTCGCGCTGATCGTCACGCGCACCTCGTTCGGCTTCAAGAAGACGCTGCGCGTGCTGACGGTGCTGCCGATCGTGACGCCGCCGTTCGTCATCGGCCTCGCGCTCATCCTGGTGTTCGGCCGCGCCGGTCTCGTCAACCAGTTCCTCGAATGGTCGATGGGCATCGAACCGACGCGCTGGATCTATGGCTTCCACGGCGTGTTCCTGGCGCAGCTCTTCGCCTTCACGCCGGTGGCGTTCCTGGTCCTGATCGGCGTCGTCGAAGGCGTGAGCCCGACCCTGGAAGAGGCCTCGCAGACATTGCGCGCCGATCGCTGGGCCACCTTCACCACGGTGTCGCTGCCGTTGATGCGGCCCGGCCTCGCCAACGCCTTCCTGGTCGGCTTCATCGAGAGCATCGCCGACTTCGGCAACCCCATCGTGCTGGGCGGCGACTATGGCGTGCTCTCGACCGAGATCTATTTCGCCGTGGTCGGCGCCCAGCTCGACTACGGCCGCGCCGCCTCGCTTGCCCTGCTGCTGCTGGTCTTTGCGCTGGGCGCCTTCTTCCTGCAGCGCCGCATCGTCGGCACCGGCTCCTACGCCACCATCTCGGGCAAGGGCGATTCTGGCCTGCCGACACCACTGCCCGCCGCCGCGCGCCGCGCCGCCGCCTGCGTGGCGCTGCCGTGGGCCGCCTTCACGCTCATTCTCTACGGCTTCGCCTTCGTCGGCGGCTTCGTAAAGGTATGGGGCCGCGACTACACGCCGACCTTGGACCATTACGCCAAAGCCTTTGCTGTCGAGCACACCGCCGACGGGTTGATCTGGACGGGCGCCGCCTGGAACTCGTTCTGGACGACGCTGAAGCTCGCCGCCATCGCCGCCCCGCTCACGGCGGCGCTGGGCCTGATCGCGGCCTGGCTGCTGGTGCGCCAGCGTTTCGCCGGCCGCGCCGCGCTCGAATTCGCCACCATGTTGTCGTTCGCGGTGCCCGGCACGGTGATCGGCGTGGCCTATGTCTTCGCCTTCAACGTGCCGCCGATCGAGATCACCGGCACGGCGATGATCATCGTGCTCTGCTTCATCTTCCGCAACATGCCGGTGGGCGTGCGCGCCGGCATGGCGGCGATGAGCCAGATCGACCGCAGCCTCGACGAGGCCTCGCTCACCCTGCGCGGTCGGGCGCCGCAGACGCTGTTCTATGTCGTGCTGCCGCTGCTGCGGCCGGCCCTCGTCGGCGCGCTGGTCTACGGCTTCGTGCGCGCCGTGACGACGGTGAGCGCCGTGGTGTTCCTGGTGACGGCCGAGTATGAGCTCGCCACCACCTACATCATCCTGCGCGTCATCAACGGCGACTATGGTCTCGCCATTGCCTATAGCTGCGCCCTGATCGTGCTGATGCTGGCGGTGATCCTGCTGATCCAGTTTGCAGTCGGCGAACGCCGGCTTGGGCGGCGTGCCGTGGCGCTGAAGGGAGGCCCGGCATGAGCGTCGAGTTCCACAATGTCGTGAAGCGCTATGGCGAGGCGACCGCCGTCGCCGGCATCTCCTTCACGGTCGAGGCCGGCACGCTGGTGACCCTGCTCGGCCCTTCCGGCTGTGGCAAGACGACGACGCTCCGCATGATCGCCGGCCTGGAACTGCCAAACGAGGGCCGCATCTCGATCGCTGGCCGCGACGTCACGACCCTGGGCGCCACCCAGCGTGACGTCAGCATGGTGTTCCAGTCCTACGCCCTGTTCCCGCACATGAACGTGCTCGAGAACGTCTGCTACGGGCTCCGCCGCTCCGGCCAGTCGCGGGAAGACGCCGCCAGACACGCGCGCGAGGGCCTGCGGCAGGTCGGGCTGGAGAGCTATGAGCAGCGCCAGCCGTCGGAACTGTCGGGCGGCCAGCAGCAGCGCGTGGCGGTGGCGCGCGCCCTGGTCCTGAAGCCGTCGGTCCTGCTGTTCGACGAGCCGCTCAGCAACCTCGACGCCCGGCTGCGCCGCCAGATGCGCGAGGAGATCCGCGAGCTGCAGCTCCGGCTCGGCCTCACCGTGGTCTACGTCACGCACGACCAGCAGGAGGCGATGGCCGTCTCCGACCGCATCATCGTCATGAACGCCGGCCGCATCGAGCAGCAGGGCAGCCCGCGCGATCTCTACGAGCGGCCAGCGACGCCCTTCCTGGCGCGCTTCATGGGCGAGTCCAATCCGGCGCGCGGCCTGCTGCGCCGCCTTGGTCCCGAGACCGTCCGGGTCCGGCTGGGCGCCTGCGAGATCGATGTCGCCAACGCCAACGCCGCCGACGGCGAGGCCACCGTGGCGATCCGGCCCGAAGCGATCGCGGTCGAACGCCCGGAAAACGGCGACACCAACAGCCTGGCCGGCACGATCGCCCGGGCAAGCTATCTCGGCACGCACATGGAATATTCCATCGACACCGCGGCGGGCCTGCTGTTCGCCACCTGCCCGCGTGTCGAGCGGCCGCTGGCGGTGGGCGATCCGGTCGCGCTGCAGCTGGCGCCCCGGGGGGTGATCGTGGTTGAAAGCTGACATGCGTCACTTCGTTTTCCTCGGCTTCCTGCTTCTCGCGGCCTGCGCCACTCAGACAGCCACCGCTCCGGCGCCCAAGCAGGCGCCCAGGTCGGCAAAGGACCTGGCGCCGCTCGGCCCCTGCCCGCCCTCGTCGTGGAAGCCCGAGGCGCCGCCGCCGACGGCGAGCGCCAAAACGTCCATGGTCCTGCTGGCGGTCGGCGAATGGGCGCGCTTCGGCCGCCAGGTCACGATCTATTCGACCAATGCGCCGCCGCGCACCGAACAATTGGGCGTCAAGGAGCGCGACGCGCCCGAGCGCATCGCCGACTACTGGCGCGCCGTCGACAAGCCCGGCCGCACCGGACTCGACGATGTTCCGTGGTCGGCCGCGTTCATTTCCTGGGACATCGAGAGTGCCGGCGTGCCGCGCAGCCTGTTCTGCCCGAGCCAGACCCACACGATCTACGTCGAGCGCATGGTCGAGCGGGCAAAGAAGCCCGAGGCCGCCTTCATCCCCCATGCGCCGGACGG
This sequence comes from Reyranella sp., assembly GCA_030681635.1. Lineage (GTDB taxonomy): Bacteria > Pseudomonadota > Alphaproteobacteria > Reyranellales > Reyranellaceae > Reyranella. Next base: position 4,157 of record JAUXRT010000485.1, on the reverse strand, counting down.
GTATGCGCCCAGGGTCGGCGATCTCATCTGTGCCTCGCGCGAAAACAGCGGGACGACGCTGCAGAACCTGAACCGCGGCGCCGGCCATTGCGACATCGTGGTCGAGGTCCGGCCGGGGTCGGTCGATGCCATCGGCGGCAACGTGGGCGACTCGGTCACACGCAGCGTCTTTCCACTGGACGGCGGCGGGTTTTTATCGCCCATTTCCGCCCGACCGGTGTTCACCGTGATCGAAAATCGTCTGCCCTAGGGAACGTCAATGTCTCGGCTGTCGCTCTACGACTATGTCATCGTCGGTGCCGGATCCGCCGGCTGCACCATCGCCAACCGCCTCGCCGCCAAGGATGGATTGCGCATCCTCGTGCTGGAGGCCGGTGGCCCCGACAAGTCCTTCCTGCTCAAGATGCCGGCGGGCTTCGCCGCCTTCGGCGAGAAGTCGCCCTTCAACTGGCACTACGAGACCACGCCGCAGAAGCATTGCAACGACCGGGTCAAGTACTGGCCGCGCGGCAAGACCCTGGGCGGTTCGTCCTCGATCAACGCCATGCTCTACGTGCGCGGCCACGCCTCCGACTACGACCAGTGGCGCCAGCTCGGCAACGAGGGCTGGAGCTACAACGACGTCCTGCCCTACTTCAAACAGGCCGAGAACAACGAGCGCGGCGCCGACGAATTCCATGGCGTGGGCGGGCCGCTCAACGTCGCCGAACAGGTCGACCCCTCCAAGCTCAACGAGGGATTCCTGAAGGCCGCCGAACAGGCCGGCCACAAGCGTGTCACCGACTTCAACGGCGCCGAACAGGATGGCGTCGGCTACTACCAGGTGACGCAGAAGGACAAGGCGCGCTGGAGCACGGCCAGCGCCTATCTGCGGCCGGCGGTGGCGCGCGGCAACAGCCACGTCGAGATCATCACCGGCGCGCTCGTGGAACGCATCATCTTCGACGGCACGCGCGCCATGGGCGTGCGCTATGTCATCGACGGTCGCGACGAGGTGGCGCGCGCCAACCGCGAGATCATCCTGTGCGGCGGCGCCGTCAATTCACCGCAGTTGCTGATGCTGTCGGGCGTCGGCCCGGCCGATCACCTGAAGTCGCTCGGCATCACGCCGGTGATCGACCTGCCCGGCGTCGGCGGCAACCTGCAGGACCATGTCGATGCGGCGCTCCTGCAGTTCTGCAAGACAAGCGACTCCTACGACAGGGCCAACAAGCTTTTTTCGATCATCAACTACGTGGTGAACAAGAAGGGCCCCGGCACCTCGCCGATCGCCGAGTCCGGCGGCTTCCTGCGCACGCGCCCGGGCCTGGCGGCGCCGGACGTGCAGCTCCACTTCCTGCCGGTGCTGGTGATGGATCACGGCCGCACCAAGCTGAACAAGAACGGCTATAGTTTGCACGTCTGTGCGCTCCGGCCCGAGAGCACCGGGACGATCCGGCTGCGCAGCAAGAACCCCAAGGACACGCCGCTGATCGACGCCAACTACCTGGCCGAGCGGCGCGACCTCGACACGCTGATCGAGGGCGTGAAGATGGGCCGCGATATCTTCGCCCAGTCCGGCCTCGATCCCTACCGGGCCGAGGAACTCCAGCCGGGTGCCGCGGCAAAGACCGACGCCGATCTGGAACAGTGGATCCGCGCCAAGTGCGAGACGATCTATCACCCGGTCGGCAGCTGCAAGATGGGCCCCGGCACCGACAACCTGGCCGTGGTCGACGACAAGCTGCTGGTGCACGGCGTGCAGGGGCTGCGCGTGGTCGACGCCTCGATCATGCCGACGCTGGTCGGCGGCAACACCAACGCTCCCACCATCATGATCGCCGAGCGCACCGCCGCCATCATGCACGCGGCCGGTCTCACGAACTGAGCGGACGTCGCGCCTACCCGCGCTTCTCGACCACCAGCAGCCACGGCCTTCCGCCGGCCGGCTGCAGGCGGCCCTTCGAATCGACGGGATAGAGGCTCATGGTCACGCTGTTCTTCACATTGCCGCCGACGGCATGGACGAAGCCGCCGCGCACGTCGGTGACGACGTCGCAGTGGTTCGCGGTGTTGTCGATGCGCCGGTGCGCGGTGCGTGAATCGGCGTGACGCCAGGTCGGGCCGGCGGTGCCGGTACAGACAAGGTCGCCCGGCCTGGGTGAGTATTCGTTCGGCGCATGAAGGTAGAACGGCGCGCCGCGCTGCTTCTCGCGGTCGTAAAGCGTGGAGAGGTAGCTGCCATGGCGACCGTCGCGCGGGAACTGCTGAGGCGTGTAGCCGGACTTGGCCATCACCCAGGACACGAACGCCCCCGACCACGGCTTGCCCGAGGTCCGGCCGTTCCATTCCGGCTTGCCGCAGGCGCCCCAGTAGTCGCCGACGCGGCTGGCCAGCGGCTCGCTGCGCTCGCTGACACCGGTGCGGTTGGTGTAACCGTTGGCCTGGCCGCCATAGACGACCGTCGAGCGGCCGAACTTGGTCCACTCCTGCCACGCCGTGAGCGCGACGCGGTCGGTCGGCGGCCGCTCGCTGTAGCCGCCGTTGCGGGAGCTGCTGCTGCCGCAAGCGGCCAGAAGCAAGGCGAGCAAAAGGGCAAGGAGAAGAGTTGCTGGCAGTCGGAGACCGAACGCACGGGAGGAGAGCGCGGCGGGCGACTGCCAGCGAACACGAACGTCGACGAAGGGGCTGCCGTAGTTCATGTATAACTTGCAGGGGATAAAATAAAGGATTGTTATTATTATCTTTTAAACTAACACGAATACTGAACAATGTCACGCTCAGATGATCTTGCCGCTGACCTGGCCGCAGTACGCCGCCTGGAAGAGTTGGCCTTCCGGGGCTGGCCTGCCCTGGAAAGCCGGGACCTCGCCGGCTGGCGCCAACGCTTCTCCGGCGGATACACGAAAAGAGCTAACTCTATCAATGCCTTGGGGATCAAAGCTGAATGCAATTCTGAGGTCGTGGCGGCCCTGGAAGTGCCCTATCTTGAGCGCGGCCTGGTCCCGGCCTGGCGGCTGACGCCGCTGGCGCCGCCGGCCATCGCGCCTCTGCTGGCCGGGCGCGGCTACCGGACGATTGAGCGCAGCCTCCTGCAGGTCTGCCCGCTCCATGCGGGCTTCGCGGCCGACGCCGAGGTCCGCATCTCGCCCCGGCCATCGCCGGCCTGGATCGAAGCCTTCTGCACCTACAGCCCGGTGCGGCCGCAGCATCGCGAGACCATGCAGCAGATGCTGGCGGCGATCGCGGCGCCCGCCGGCTTCGCCCTGGTCGAGGAAGCGGGCCAGCCGATGGCTATGGCGATCGGGGCGGTCGAGGGCGATCACATGGGCCTGTTCGACGTGCTGGTGATGCCGCATGCCCGCCGCCGCGGGCTGGCGCGGCGGATCACCGAGAGCCTCTACGCCTGGGCGTGGGGCCACGGCGCGCGCTTCGCCTACCTGCAGGTCGTCGCCACCAACGACGCGGCGCTGCCGCTCTATGCCGACCAGGGCTTTCGCACGGTCTACGGCTACGAGTATCTCCTGCCGCCCTCCTCAGCAGCTTGACCCCCCGCCGCCCGGCCTCACATAGTCGGCGCCGGGAGGAACCAAAAATGTCGAACTATCCTTGGGAGAAGAGCTATCCGCCCGGCGTGAAGTGGGAGCTCGAGGTTCCGCGCAAGACCATCCACCAGACCTTCGAGGACAGCTGCGCCCAGTATGGCGACCGGCCCTTCACCGACTTCCTCGACAAGGTGATGACCTTCCGCGACTACAAGGAGGCCTCCGACCGGGCCGCCGCCGGTTTCCAGAAGCTGGGCGTCGGGCCCGGCGTCCATGTCGGCCTCTATCTGCCCAACACACCGCATTACATCGTCGCCTTCTTCGGCGTGCTCAAGGCCGGCGGCATCGTCGTCAACTACAGCCCGCTCGACGCCGCCCGCGAGCTGGAACACAAGATCAGCGATTCCGAGACCGACATCCTGGTGACGCTCGACGTGACCGCGCTCTACCCCAAGATGGCGGCGATGCGCGGCAAGACGCGCCTCAAGAAGCTGATCGTGGGCTCGATCGCCGACTACCTGCCGTGGCCCAAGAACTGGCTCTATCCGATCGACAAGAAGAAGGACCTCTCGGCCTGGCCGCGCGACGAGTGGCACATGTCGTTCAAGGACCTGCTGGCCAACGACGGCAAGT
>JAUXRT010000025.1 GCA_030681635.1 Reyranella sp. | reverse complement strand
CGGCAGGCCGTCGGCCTCGGCATGGATGAGGCGATAGTAGGGAACGCCGACCAGCCGGTCGCGCAGCGCCATGGCGTTGGCGAGCTTGCGACCAAAGAACAGCGCGTCGATCGTGGCCTCGGGATTCGAGGTCAACAGGCGCGCGGCAATCAGCGAATGCGGGTTGAAGGTGGCGACGCCCAGGGCCTCGCCCCCAGGCGTGCGCAGGATCACCAGCGAGCCCGGCGGCAGCGCCTTGGTCTCGGGGTCCATCAGGATCTCGTTGGAGAAGGCCCAGGGATGGCCCGACCGGACGCGGCGGTCCTCACCGGCGCGCAGCAGGACACTCGGCAGTTTCTTCGCGGCCACTTTATTCTCCCCGGGCGACGCCATCGCGACGGGGATCGGCACTGCCTTCCCAACCGTCACCCACCCGGCGAATGCCGGCGAGGCCACCCTCATGCACGCGGACTTGTACTTGATGGCCCAAGGCGCGCAAGCCGCCTGCCAGGCCGGCCAGCGGCGTGCCCGCCTCCAGTTCCGTCGCGCCATTGCGGTTGTTCACCCTGGGTTGCGCGAGGGCTGCAGCAATCGGCAGGTCCCAGTCGAGCACGCCGATCACGGTATGGAGGGCATCGCCGATGATGCGCGACCCGCCCGCCGAGCCCACGGCCAGGACGAGGCGGCGGTCGCGGTCGAGGACCAGGGTCGGCGACATCGAGGAGCGCGGCCGCTTGCCCGGCTCGACCCGGTTGGCGACTTTCCTGCCGTCCGCCTCGGGCTGCGGCGAAAAATCGGTGAGTTCGTTGTTCAGCAAAAAGCCGCGCATCATGATCTGGGCGCCGAACGGCGCTTCGATGGTGGTGGTGAAGGCGACGGCATTGCCCCAGCGATCGACGATGCTCATGTGGCTGGTGCCGCGTTCGACATAGCCCGGCGGCACGCCAGGTCCGATCGGCCCCATGCTGCGGTCCGTCGACATTAGCCAGCGGCGCTGCGCGAGATAGGCCGGCGACAGCAGGCCCGCCGTCGGCACGTTCACGAAGGCGGGGTCGGCCACGTAGCGGTCGCGGTCGGCGAAGGCGAGCCGGCTCGCCTCGGCGATGAGATGGACCGGGCGCAGACTGTTGGGCGCGTCGCGCCAGATCTGGAACGGGTCGAGCAGCTCCAGCACCTGCAGGATCGCGATGCCGCCCGACGACGGCGGCGGCATGCCGCAGACGATCCAGAGACGATAGGGCCCGCACACCGGCTCGCGCTTGATCGCATGATAGCCGGCCAGGTCGGCGAGCGAGAGCGTGCCGGGCCTCGCGTGATTGCGCACGCGGTCGACCATCTCGGCGGCAATCGCACCCTGATAGAAAGCACCCGCCCCGCCGTCGGCGATCAGGCGCATCGTTTCGGCAAGGTCGGGATTGGCGATCCTGTCGCCGGCCTGCTTGGGCGAGCCGTCCGTATTGAAGTAGAGCGCGCGGATGGCGGGCTCGTCCCGCAGCCCCGGCATCCGGAAGAGCCAGGCGGCGAGCCGTGGCGGCACGGCGAAACCGTCGCGGGCCGCGGCGATCGCCGGCTCGAACAAGGCGCTCCAAGGGAGCTTGCCGTGTTCCTTGTGCGCGAGCTCCAGCATCGCCAGCACGCCGGGCACGCCAACGGAGATGCCGGAGGCGACGGCGTCGCGATAGCCGAGCGGCTTGCCGTCGCGATCGAGGAACATCGCCGGATTGGCGCCCGCCGGTGCCGTCTCCCGGCCGTCATAGACGGCGATGGCCTGGGTCGCCTTGTCGTAGTGCAGCAGGAAGCCGCCGCCGCCGATTCCCGAGGCCTGCGGCTCGACGACGCCCAGCACCATCTGCACGGCAATCGCCGCATCGACGGCGGAGCCGCCGCGCCGGAGCATTTCGAGGCCGGCTTCGACCGCCAGCGGATGGGCCGCCGCCACCATCGACTGCGGCGCCGCGAGGCAGGCCGGCACACGGCAGGCGGCCAGCAGCAGCACGACGACGGCAGCGAGGCGGCGGCCGAACCTCATGCGCGGCGCGCCACGATGAACAGCCGGCGGAAGGGAAAGATCGTGATGCCGTCGGCGCGTGTCGGATAGGCCTTGGCGAGCAATGCCGCATAGGTGTCGTAGAATGCCGAGCGTTCCGGCTCCTGGAGGAGATCGAGGAACGGACGCAGGCCCGTGCTGGAAGTGAACTGCGCCACCGGATCCTTTCCGGTGAGCGGCTGCTGGTAGATCGTCTCCCAGATTTCGAGATCCGAGCACAGCGGTTTCAGCACATCGTAGTAGCGCGCCGGCTCCAGCACCGGCCGGATCGTGCGCACCTGGGCGAGCTTGTCGCGCCACGGTCCCGCTTCGGCCGCGGTGCGCATCAGCGCGTGCGAGGGCGCCTCGTGGTTGCGCGGCATCTGGATCGCGAGCTGGCCGCCCGACGGCAGCAACGTCATCAGGCCGGGGAACATGTCGATGTGCCCCTCCAGCCAATGATAGGCGGCGTTGCTGTAGAGAATGCCCGGCGGCTTGCCCGGCTTGAACTGCGCAAGATCCCCCTTGGCAAAAGTCACGCGGCTGTCGGTCGTCTGCGTGCGCGCCTTGGCCAGCATCTCTTCCGACGAATCGATGCCGACAATCTCCGCCGTGGGGAAACGTTCGGCCAGGATGCGCGAGATGTTGCCGGCACCACAGCCGAGATCGTAGACCGCATGGCCCGGACGGGCGCCATTGGCCGGATCGAGCCGGCCCATCAGGTCGAGGGCGGGCCGCACGCGATGGTCCGCGAACTTCAGGTAGAGGTTGGCATCCCAGATCATCATTTCTCCTCGAACGCGGCATCGACCGGCACACGATACGCCGTCGCGATCTTGTTGCCCTTCTGCGCCGCCAGCACGACAGCCATGAATTCGCCGAACATCTCGTCGGTCAGGCCCTTCTGGCGCGCCATGTAGCCGTGTGAATTGATGCAGTAGTCGCACTGGTTGGCCATCGACACGGCGAGATAGATCATCTCCTAGGTCAGCCCGTCGAGCTTGCCCGGCGCCATCACCGCCTTCATCTCCGCGGCGAACCGCTCCATGACGTCGGGATGGCGGGCCAGCGCCTTCCACACATTGTTGATGCCGGCGGGATCGGTGCCGCGCGCCTGGGCGATGCCCTCGACCACCGCCTTGGCGCGCGGGTTCATGTCCTTGTACTCGGTCAATTTGGCCATCGGTCGCTCCAAAACAAAAAAGCCGGATATCCGGCCCATCATGGCGCAGACCGGCCCGTCCCGGCTACTCGACGACCTCGGTGGCGGCCTGAAGCATCGTCGGCGGCACCGTCAGGCCGAGGTCGGCCGCCGTCTTCCGATTGACGATCAGCACGTAGTCGGTCGGCAGTTCGATCGGCAGGTCGGCGGGGCTCGTGCCCTTGACGATGCGGTCGATGAAATAGGCGGCTCGCTGCATCTGCGCGCGATCGTCAATGCCGTAGGTGAAAAGACCGCCTGACAGGGCAAAGACCGGAAAATCGCTGACGATCGGCAGCTTCGCCGTCCGGGCGGCGGCGATGATGCGATCCTGGTGGCCCATGAAGATCGGCTGCACGACGACGGCCTGGACACCGTCCTGCTTCAGGGCCGCCATCAGCTTGTCGTCGATCTCCGACGGCGCGTCGACCATCTTCACCACGAGCTTGATACCGAGCTGCGCTGCCGCCGCCTCGATGCCGGAGACGAACGTCTTGGTGTTCTGATCGCGCGTCCAGCCGATGAAGGCGACCGACTTCAGGTCCGGCATGATCTCGCGCAGGAAGCCGAGGCGCTTGCCGGACAGGTCCGGCCCGACCATCGACATGCCGGTCAAATGGCCGCCCGGGCGGGCGATGCTGGCGGCGAAGCCGGTCGCGAGCGGATCGGAGACCGGCGTCATGACGATGGGGATCTTCTTCGCCTCGGTCGCCTGCTTGGCGATGGTGACCGCCGGAGTGGCGGTGGCGACGATTACGTCCACGCCGCGATCGACATAGGCCTTCGCCGCCTCACGCGCGCGTTCCACGTTGCCGCCCGTGAAGGTCGCGAGCAGCTCGAGGTTGCGCCCCTCGACATAGCCGTAGGCCCTCAGACCCTCGCGCAGGCGCGCGACATAGGTCGCCTCCATGAACGGCGGCCACCAGCTGAGCAGGCCGACGACGATCTTCTTGCGATCCTGCGCCAGGGCGGCGACCGGAATCGTGGCGGCTGATGCCGCAAGCAGCAGGCGACGGTTGAGCTGCACGGTCAGTACATATGCTGGCCGCCGTTGATCGACAGCGTCGAGCCGGTGATGAAGCCGGCATCATCGGCGATCAGGAACATCACGCCGCGGCCGATTTCCTCGGCCTTGCCGAGCCGGCCGACCGGGATCTTGGCCACGATCTTCTCCAGCACGTTGGCCGGCACCGCCGCGACCATGTCGGTCTCGGTGTAGCCCGGGGCGATGGCGTTCACGGTAATGCCCTTCGATGCACCTTCCTGGGCCAGCGCCTTGGTAAAGCCGTGGATGCCCGACTTGGCGGCGGCATAGTTGACCTGGCCGTACTGGCCACCCTGGCCGTTGATCGAGCCGATGTTGACGATGCGGCCGAAGCCGCGCGTGTTCATGCCTTCCCACACCGCCTTCGACATGTTGAAGCAGGAGCCGAGATTGGTGTCGATGACGGCATCCCACATGTCGCGCGTCAGCCGGCGCATGGTCGAGTCGCGGGTGATGCCGGCATTGTTCACCAGCACGTCGACCGGCCCCAAATCCTTCTCGATCTGTGTGATCACTGTCTGGCAGGCGGCGAAGTCGCCGACGTCGAATTTGTAGACGGCGATGCCGGTCTCGCCCTTGAATTTCTGGGCCGCGTCCTCGTTGCCGGCATAGGTGGCGGCGACCTTGTAGTTCTTGTCCTTCAACATACGCGAGATGGCGCCGCCGATGCCGCGCGTTCCGCCCGTTACCACTGCAACTCTTTGAGCCATTTTTTCCTCCCAAGACGTGCCGCCCGCGCACTCTAGCCGGTTCCATCCGAATTCACAGCCGGTGGCGGATAGAGGCCACAACCGGCCCGCCCTACAACCGTCCTCATGAAACCCTTCACCGCCCTCCTCGGCGCCGCCGCCGGAACCCACGCCGCTGATCAGCTGGCCCTCGCCACCCTGCCCTTGACCGCGACTCTGGTCCTGGGCGCCGGACCCGACGTGCTCGGCCTGCTGGTCGCGGCCCAGAGTGCCGCCTGGTTGCTGGTCACGCTGCCGGCCGGTGCCTGGGTCGACCGCCTGCCGCGCCGCCAGCTGCTGATCGCGGCCCTCGGCCTCGGCCTGGTGGCCTCGGTGATCGCCGTGGTCGCCGCCGCCACCGAGGTCGCGAGCCTGCTCGGCGTCGCTGCCTTCGTGGGTGCGTCGGGAACCGTCGTCTATGTGCTGACCTCGGTGTCGCTGCTGCCCAGCCTCGTTCCCTCGACCGACCTGCCGCGGGCCAATGCGCGCCTCGAGCTGGCACGCGCCATCGTCAGTCTCGCCGCCCCCTTCGTGGCGGGTCTTCTCGCCCAGCATCTGTCGCCGACCTGGGGCTATGCGCTGGCAGCGCTCGGCGCCGCCTTGGCGCTCGCCTGCGTCCTGGCGCTGCCCCGCGTGCCCGCACCCGCCGCCGGCAGCGCGCGGCCCTCGTTCCTGTCGGCCATCCGCACCGGCGCGCGGTTCGTGATCAACAACGACCTGCTGCGCGGCATCAGCCTTTGCGCGATCTTCTGGAACTTCGCCTTCTTCGCCCTGCTGGCGATCTGGGCGCCGCTGGCGCTGGGTCCGCTCGGCCTCGATCCGGCCAGCATGGGCCTCGCACAATCCGCCTATGGCGCCGGCCTGATCCTGGGCGCGCTGGTGGCGCCGGTCTCTTCGCGATGCCTGCCGCCGCTCGTAACCTTGATCTTCGGGCCGGCCGTGTCGGTCGTGGCGGCGGGCCTGTTCCTGGCGGCCCCCGCGCACGGCGGCACCACCACGGGATTCGCGCTCGCCGCCGCCGGCTACTTCCTGGTGGGCTTCGGGCCGATGCTGTGGCTGATCTGCCAGACCACGGTGCGCCAGCTCGTGACGCCGCTCTCGCTGATGGGCCGGGTCAACGCCACGGTGCAGACGGCGATCTACGGCGTCCGGCCGCTCGGCGCCCTGGCCGGCGGCGTGCTGGCGGCCCAGGCCGGCCTGCACAGCGCCCTGGTGCTGATCGCCGTAGCCTTCGCACTGTCGGCGCTGGCGATCGTGCTGTCGCCGCTGGCCCGGCTGCGGACGATGCCTGCGCCCGCCTGCGCCGCCTGATCGCTTGACCCTGAAGCGCCGCCGTCGGACGCTGTCGGCGGAGGGTGTTTCATGAAGAAGTCGTTGATTGCCGCTGCCTTGGCCCTGTCGGCCGCCGCCTGCAGCCCGGGCGCCGGGTCTGAATGGCAGAAATCCTACGGCAAGACGTTTTACGAGCCGAACGAGGGCATGGCCGCGCTCTACATCATCCGCGACGAACCCGGCTCGGACCCCTCGCCGATCGGCATCGTCAAGGATCAGTATCCCGTCGGCAGCCTCGCCAGCCTCAACTGGATGCGCCTCGACCTGCCGCCGTCGCTCTACGACCTCAGGGCCTACGGCACCCAGGGCAGCACGGAACTCATCGTCACGGTCAACGCCGGCCAGAGCCGCTTCTTCGTGGCCGAGCCCAAGCCCCCCGGCAACGCCCAGCTTCGGGAGATCTCCCAGGTCGCGGGACGCGAACTGGTGCGCAAGGGCCAGGCCGTCGCCAGCAATCCCTGACCAGGCCGGAAACGATTGCGGCCCCCGGACGAAAGACCGGAGGCCGCTTGGATCGTATCGCTATCGACGTAGCGCCTAGTCGCGCTGGACGCACATGGCGATGCCCATGCCGCCGCCAATGCACAGCGTGGCGAGGCCCTTCTTGGCGTCGCGCTTCTGCATCTCGAACAGCAGCGTCGTCAGCACGCGCGCGCCCGAGGCGCCGATCGGATGGCCCAAGGCGATCGCGCCGCCGTTGACGTTGAGCTTGTTGGGATCGAGGCCGAGTTCCTTGCCGACGGCCAAAGCCTGGGCCGCGAAGGCTTCGTTGGCTTCGACGAGATCGAGATCCTTCACGGTCCAGCCGGCCTTCTTCAGCGCCGCCTGCGAGGCCGTCACCGGACCGATGCCCATGATCTTGGGATCGACGCCGGTGGTCGCCCACGACACGATCCTGGCGAGCGGCTTCACACCGCGCTTCTTGGCCTCATCGGCGCTCATCAGCACGAGAGCCGCCGCGCCGTCGTTGATGCCCGAAGCATTGCCGGCCGTGACCGAACCGCCTTCCTTGGTGAAGGCCGGGCGCAGCTTGGCCAGCGCCTCGGCCGTCGTGCCGTGACGCGGGAACTCGTCGGTATCGACCACGACGTCGCCCTTGCGGGTCTTGATCGTAACCGGAACGATCTCGTCCTTGAAGCGGCCCGACTTCTGCGCCGCCTCGGCCTTGTTCTGCGAGGAGGCCGCGAAGGCGTCCTGCTCAAGGCGGGTGATCTGGTATTTCTGCGCCACGTTCTCGGCGGTGTTGCCCATGTGGTAGCCGTTGAAGGCGTCCCACAGGCCGTCCTTGATCATCGAGTCGACCATCTTGAGGTCGCCCATCTTGGTGCCGTCGCGCATGTGGGCGACGTGCGGCGCCTGGCTCATGCTCTCCTGGCCGCCGACCACCATGATGCTGGCGTCGCCGTTGCGGATCGCCTGCCAGCCGAAGGCGACGGCGCGCAGGCCGGAGCCGCAGAGCTGGTTGATGCCGAGCGCGGTCTTCTCGACCGGGATGCCTGAATTGATCGCCGCCTGACGGGCCGGGTTCTGGCCCTGACCGCCGGTCAGGATCTGGCCCATGATGACTTCATCGACTTCTTCCGGCTTCACATGGGCGCGCTCCAGCGCACCCTTGATCGCGGCCTTGCCGAGATCGTGCGCCGGCACGGCGCCGAAGGCACCATTGAAAGATCCGATGGCCGTGCGCGCCGCGCTCGCGATGACGATGTCCGTGCTCATATAATCCTCCTTGCGTGCCGCCCTAGGGGCCATTTACAGGGCGGCGGCACGGCTCGGCAAGGTCCCTCGCGGCACTGCAGCAACCGCCTTCATTCCGAACAGCGGCCGAACCCAGCGCCACGGACGTACCAGCCCTGCATAAATCAGCCAGGCGCCGAAGAAGGTCGCCGTCACAGCCAGGAAAAATCCGGCGAGCGGCGGCGCGCCGGCCTGCAACAGCCAATACACCGCGATCACCGTGACGGTCTGATGAAGGATGTAGAACGGGTAGACCGCTTCGGTCGCCTCCGCGAGAAAGGCCGGGCGCCGCGTGAGATAGCGATGCGCGAAGCCCAGGATCGCGAACAGCCAGGCCATGGTGTTGATCGCCGACAGGAGCGCAAAGCCAGGCCGCGCCTCGGGCGAGATCACGGGCCGTACCGTTCCCTGGAAGAAACCGACGTAGAGCACGGCATAGGCCGCGATGCCGATGGCCAGCGAAAGCAGCCGCTGACGCTGGAGCGCATTCAGCAGGTCGGTCGAACCGAAGATGAAGGCGCCGTAGAGCAGCAGAGCGCCGTAGGAGACCAGACCGTTCCAGTCGCCGACCAGGCCGTTGATGTTGTACGAGACTGGCGCCAGCCACAGGATCGACGCGGCGAGCGGCAACACCATCAGCCACTGCAGACCGAAGCGGGC
>JAUXRT010000023.1 GCA_030681635.1 Reyranella sp. | reverse complement strand
ACGCGCAACATCTCGGGCACCAACACGCTTCATGCCGCGCTCGAACGCGAGCTGGCCCAGCTGCACGAAAAGGAAGCCGCTCTCGTCTTTACCTCGGGCTATGTCGCCAACGAGACGACGCTGCAGACGCTGGGCGCGATGCTGCCGGGCTGCGAGCTCTACTCCGACTCGTTCAACCACGCCTCGATGATCGCGGGCATCCGCCACTCCGGCGCGGTGCGCAAGATCTTCCGCCACAACGACGTCGGCCATCTCGAAGAGCTGCTGGCCGCGGCCGACCCTGAGACGCCCAAGATCGTGGCCTTCGAATCAGTCTACTCGATGGACGGCGACATCTCGCCGATCGGCGCCTTGTGCGACGTGGCCCACCGCCATGGCGCTCTGACCTACTTGGACGAAGTCCATGCCGTCGGCATGTACGGCGCGCGCGGCGCGGGCGTGGCCGAGCGCGACGGCGTGCTGGCCAAGGTCGATATCGTGCAGGGCACGCTCGCCAAGGCGTTCGGCGTGGTCGGCGGCTACATCGCCGCGACGGCGGCGACGGTCGACTTCGTCCGCTCCTGCGGCTCGGGCTTCATCTTCACGACCTCGCTGCCACCCGCCATCGCCGCCGCGGCACTCGCCAGCGTCCGCCATGTCAGCGCCCATCCCGAGCTGCGCGTCCGCCACCAGGAGCGCGCCGCGACGCTGAAGCGGCGCCTGGCCGCGGCCGGGCTGCCGGTGATGCCCTCCGTGACGCACATCGTGCCCGTATCGGTAGGCGACGCTGCGCTCTGCAAGCAGGCGAGCGACCTGCTGCTCGATCGCCATTCGATCTACGTCCAGCCGATCAACTATCCGACCGTGCCGCGCGGCACCGAACGGCTGCGCCTTACGCCGACGCCATTGCACGGCGACGAGGACATGGCCCGGCTGGTCGCCGCCCTCCAGGATGTCTGGCAGACGCTGGATTTGAAGGGCGGCCTCGGCCTGCGCGCCGCCGCGGAATAGGACGGCCTGAGGCTTTTCCCGACACCTGCGTGTCGGGAATTCCCTCATGCCCGGTCCATCTGCGGCCGCTTGCTGAAGTCGGGCTTCTCGATCTGCGGCAGCACCTCGTAGAGCCTGAGAAAGGTCTCCGCCGGCGTCTTCGTGAGGCCGCTTTCCCAGTAGATCACCTTGAGCCATAGCGCCACGCTGACCCAATCGACGTATTTTGGAATGTCGTACCAGGCCCGCAACGCAGCCTCGGCTCTGGCGACGAACCTCGCATCCCGCGTCCCGCCAGCCGCGAGATGCTTCGCCATCCACCGGGCAAGCTCCGCCATCGGACGGTCGTCTTCGGGCACGACCAGCCGGCCCGTCTCCGAGAGACATTGCTGGGAAATCCATTCGACCATTTGATAGCGGTGGGAGGCCAGGCCGATCAGAACAGACGGCGCAAAGGGGCCCGGGTCGTCGCCCTGCCATTGCTGGTGAACATGGTCGGCCGCGCCGGCGAACTCCTCAACGCCATCCCCACGCCCGACAATCCAGCGCCCGATACCAAGAGCTCTCCACCATTTGATGGCCTTGTCGCGGCTGGAATAGGCCTGGTTCGGCGGCTCGGGTTCGGTGCCGGAGGGCGGTCCATATTGCTCCATCAAGGCCAGCCCTTTGCCGATCGGCACCAAGGCCTCGTCGTGCATCCCGACGAACATCGCCCAGAGCGAGTACATGTCGACCATGCTCGACGCACCAATCCGGTTGTCGAGGAGGTTGCGCCGGGGCTTGAAGGAAAGGACGCCCCCCCAATAGTCGAAGACGGTTTCCTGCAACGACACCATGTCGAAGCCGCTATGATCCTGCGTCACCGATCGCCTCCCTTCCCGATGATACCGCGCGAAGCGCCATCGACCTGATCGACCACACCGCTCCAGGCCCTGCCGGTTCCCACCGTAAGGATCGTGACGCGACCGTCTATGATGTCCTGATTCGCTGCTTGCGCGCGATCCGGCGTCAAACGGCCTTCCTGCACGGCCCGTTCGATGCTCTTCGCCACTGACGACTTGTATGGATCAACGTTGCCCTTCAACCCCCGCATGCTGGGGGTCACCGCCTGCTCGCGCGAACGATACTTCGAATCAAAGATGCGCACCTCGCCCGAAGGGCTGATCGAAACGACATCCGGGCCGCTCATCCCAGCGGAATTGCCATAGTGGACGATGACGTCGTCGGGCAGAATCTTGAGAAGACGATTGGCCAGCATGAGTTCACCGATGTAACCCTTGCGAATATTGTCGTGAGCAGGATTATAATCGACTCCCGCAGCAGGCGCTCCCAACCTGGGGTTGAGTGAAACACCCACAGGGGTCTCGATGCGATCGTCACCGATGTAGAGATCACCAGTTTCCTCTCCACTTTTCGTCATCCTCAAATGTCTGGTCAGAAGCAGGCCATCGAGAAGCAGGGTGGCGATGTCATGCGGCGGCCGTGGTGGCGGCAGCTGGTTCGGCGAGGGGCTTGCCTTATCTCCGATCCGGTCCGTGTCGCCGCCTGACTTTCGTCTCGGCCGGGCCATGAGGGCGCCGAGTTCGTCGAGCAGCCGATCGGCTTCCTGCGGCGTTCCGACGACACGGGCGATGTGGTCGAGGTCGAAGCGCAGGAAGCGGCCGCGAGGCCCCTGCGCGACCTCCATCGGGATGGGCAACTTCTCCCATCTGGCACCGATGCCCGAGCCGAGCAGACCGTCGTCGACGCGCCGCTCGGCGTAGACGTATCGCTGCCCTGGCGGCAGCGTTATGCGCAGGCCGTCCTCGACATCGACCGTTTCGCCCTGGAAGTTGTCGGGGATCACCATCGACAGGGCGAAAGAGCCGGCGCCCGTCGCGAAGCGCGGCAAGGCCTTGATCGTTGCCCTGGCCGCTTCCCCGAGCGCGCCTGTGGTCGGCACTCTCGGCATCGCCCACGTCGAAGTCGTCGCGGCACCGGGTTGAGTTGGGTGTTGCTCACCGGCCGCGCCGGCCTCAATCGCTCGATCGTCCTGGCTTCCGGGAGATGTCTCCATGGCCGGCGCGTTACCGCTGGGACTGCGAGCAACTTCCTCCCCGACGATTGTGTCGATGTCGGCGATGTTGGGCGCACGGCCTTCGATGACCTGAAAGCTGCCGAGCCGATCGCGCACGTTGGCGCGGACGACTCGCGCATCGGGGCCGTCGATGTCGATGCCTTTCGCCTCCAGGGTCCGGTCGGCGTCGAGACGCGCGCGCCGGTAGCGAACGAAGGCCGGGTCCGAGGTGCCTTCCACAATCGCCTTCTGCACATCGGCGAAGCGCGCCTGGTCTTTGTCGTCGAGCGACAGGCGGTGGCGGTCGAGATCGGTGCCGGCGAAGGCGCCGGGCTCGTAGATCATCTGCCGGTCGAGGCGCTCGAAAAGATCGCGGTCGGTCCGGAGGTGGCCCTCGATGTAAAGGGTTTCGAGGCCAGTCCACTGGTCCACGGCCAGCCAGTCGCGAATGTCTGCCGGCATTTTCAGAAGCGACGCACCGGCGTTTTTCTGGGCCCAGTCCAGCGCGGCGACGCCGGCGTCCGAGTGCTGCTTCTGCCACTGCCGCTCGGCGTGACGCTGGGCGAAGGCGGCGATCTGGCCGATGCTGGCGCGCACCTCGTCGCTCGCATCCTCGGGCGTGAGTTCGGCGGCACGCTCCTCGAAGACCTCGGCGCCCGGCGGTCCCGCCGGCTCGATCGGGATGCCCTCCATGTCGCGATCGACGTCGCGGTAAATGGCGGCGTCGCGGGCCTGGGCGAATCGGCGATCGATGGCGGCCTGACGTTCGGGGTCGATGGTCGGGCGGGCGTGATCGTAGAGGATCGCCGCTCCCGCCAGATCGTCCTGGCCGATCGCGGCCTCGACCGCGCCGGCATAGAGGTCGGAGAGCCCTCCTCGGACACGCGTGTCGGTTTCGGCTGGATCCCAGCCGCGACGCTCACCCTGGTAACGCAGCTCCTCGACCGCCGTCCGGCCGAGCCGGCGCAGGTACGCCGGGTCGTGCCATGACATCGCAGCATCCTGGTTCAGACCGGCGATGCGGTCGGCGACGCTCGCATCGTCCACTTCGACGGTGGCGCGCTGCGCCAGTTGGCCCAGCGTACCGGCGGCCCAGTCGAGCCGCGTCTCGATCAGGGGTTCGAGGATGCTGCGCTGACGGGGGCCGTTGGCCTGGGACAGCGTCCGCTCCTTCAGCTCATTGAGTGCGGGCATGGCGCCGGCGATGGCTTCGAGTGCCGCCTCGCCGCGCTGGGCGGCGACTCCGGTCTCGGGAGCGTGCAGCAGGCCGCGCACACCGGCCGAGAACTCGGTGTCGAGCTGGCGCGCGAACATCTCGTCGATACGGATCGTGTGCTCGTCGACCGGCCACGGCTCCGCCTCCGGCTGCGCCACTGGCACAGTCGGGTAGATCGTCGTTCCCATGTTTGCTGTCTCCGCAGGTACGAAAAAGCCCGCCGCGGCGAAACGCCGGGCGGGCTGGAGGGCGGATACGAGGTCCGCCAGAGTAGGCTTTTTCTTAGCCTATTCCTGTCGAACTTGCAAGTTTTCCCGGAGGGAAAATATGAATGCTCGTTCAGTGCCTTCTCCTCCCCGGTCATCCGGGGGGAGGAGAAGGCCGGAGGGGGAAAGCCCCAAAGGAGATGTCTAGGATTCTCCGATCTGAAATCGGCAAGCGACGATACTGAGGCCTTCCCCCTTCGCCCCCTGCGGGGGCACTTCCCCCGCTTCGCGGGGGCAGGGAAACCCGCCCTACTCCACCGTCCGCATCGACCAGATGCGCGAGCGGGCCAGGACCACCGCGATCAGCACCATCATCGCAAAGGCCGGCAGCAGCATCGCCGCCTGCAGGCCCCAGATCGAGCAGATCGTACCTGTCAGCAACGCGCCGATCGGGCCGCCGCCGCCCAGGCCCAACTGGAACAGCGACATCAGGCGGGCGCGGTGGGTGGCCGGGGCCACGATCTGGATGACGGTCCGGCTCTGGGTCATGGTGATGCCGGCGCCCAGTCCCCAGACGAAGTTCAGCGCCACGAAGACGGCGAATGACGGCAGGGTCGCCAGCGCCACCAGCACCAGCGCCCCCACGGCGACGGCAGCGGCGATCAACCGGCCGCGCAGGGTGAAGCGGCGGGCAAGTCCGGCAAAGGCGATGGCGGCCAGGATGGTGGCGGCCCAGAAGGCGAGATTGACGTAGGCGAGTTCCTGCGCGCCGCCGCCGTAGTTGTCGCGCACGATCAACGGCAGCACCGCCATGAACGGCCCGACATAGAAGATGCCGACACCGAGGTTGAGCAGCAGCACCGGCCAGATCTGGTCGGACTTTGCCGCCGCCGACACGCCCTCGCCGACGCTGCGCCAAAAGCCCGGATGATCGGCCGGCGGATGCGGCGGCGGGTCGGGCAGCCGCCACACGGCGAGGCAGCCCAGCAGCACCAGGGCGGCATGCAGCAACAGCAACGGGATCGGCCCGAAGCGGTCGGCCGTGGAGGCGCAGGCGATGCCGAGAAGCTGGCCGCCGAACTGCAGCGCCGTGGCGAGCGCCACCCCGCGCGGAAGATTGCCTTGCGCCAGCGCCGGCAGCAGGGCATCGCGCGTCGGCACGGCGAAGGCGCCGATCGAGCCCGCGACGACGCCATAGGCGATCAGCAGCGGATAGCTGAGGCCGCCCTCCCTCATCAGGACCAGGGCGAGCGCCAGCGGCGGCATGGCGTAGAGGATGTGATAGCCGAGGAGCAGGCGGCGCGGGTTGCCGCGATCGGCGACCAGGCCGCCCAGCGGCAGGAACAACAGCGACGGCGCCATGATGGCCGCCTGGGCCACGCCCACGGCGAAGGCGTCCATGTGGAGCACGACCGCGACCAGCCACGGAAACAGCACCATCTGGATGCCTAAGGGCACGAACCAGCTGGCGAGGCCCACCAGATAGACCGGAAAGGCGTTGGGGCGCGCGGACGCGGGCAGGACTTGCTCCAGGGCCTAAGGAACTATATCTTGTAGGTAGTTAGTGAAGCTTCCTCATCCAATAGTCAAAGACACCAAAATCGTGTCGACGTTCAACCGCAGCACCCTGGTCAAGGTCCTGGAAATCCTGGACAGCAGCCACGCCGGCGAGGCGCTGGCGGCGGCCAAGCTCGCCTCGGCGATGGTGCGCGAAGCCGGCCTCTCCTGGGAGCAGGTGCTGGCGCCCGAGATCGAGGCGCCGGCTTTGCCCGCCCCCGCCGCCCGTGCGAACAGCATCGCCGCCGGCACCGGTCCCTTCGGTTACCGCCGCGACCAGCGCGAACTCTCGCCGCACGAACAGTTCTTCATGGTGCTGCTGAGCCCGCGCACGCCGACCGAGATCAAGCGCAAGCTGCGCGGCCTGGAAGCGCGCGTGCTCGACGGCGAGATCACGCCGCAGGAAACCCAGGACCTGAAGTTCATGTACCAGAGCTTCGTCGTCGGCTGACGACGAAGCGACGGCGTTACAGCGGGCGCGTGCTGCCGTCGGGTCGTGTGCGATGCAGGAATTCGCGGCCGATCTTCACCCGCTTCTCGCCGTCGTATTCGACGATGTCGGCGGTGGCGTAGGTTTCGGTCCAGTTCGACGGCAGGAACGAGCCGGTGCCGACCACGTCGATCGGTGACTTGGCCTCGGCCATGATCCGGCACTTGGCCGGGCCGAAGCCCGAGGAGGCCACGATCTTGACCTTGTCGAAGCCGTGGCGGTCCAGCTCGGCACGCAGGTGGAAGATCGCCGCCGCCGACACGCCGGTGCCGACCAGGAAGCGCAGCTCTTCCTCGCTGCGATAGCCGCGGATCGATTCGGGCGAGAAACGCTCCAGCACGGCGTAGGACGACGCGGGATCCAGCCCCTCGATGTAGCGGCCGCCGGTGGTGTCGAGGCGCAGCGACAGCATTCCCTTGGCGGCAAGCTCGGGGAAGCGGCGGCAGACTTCGAGCGAGTCCGACACTTCGCGGGCGAAATAGTCGACCAGCACGGTCATCGGCTCGCCGGGGAAGGTCTCGTGGAACATCTCGGCGGCGCGCAGCGTCGAGCCGGCGTAGCCGATCAGCGCGTGCGGCATGGTGCCGAGGCCCCGCTCCTGCCCGAAGAAGTGCGCGGTCGCATGCGTGGCGTTGCCGATGAAACCCACCGCGCCCACCTTGCGCTTGGCGCGGGCCGAGCCGACGGAGGCGGCATAAGCCATCATCTCGGCCATCTCCTGGCCGGCGCAGTGGCGCGCATCCATGGCGAGGAAGGCCGCCTTCGGCATGTCGGCGCACATTGTCCAGGCGTTGTAGGCCGCGACGCAGGCCGGCCCCAGCTTCTGCAGGAAGATCGTCTCGAGATCGACCAGATGGAAGAACGAGCCGGTGATGTACATCATCGGCTCGCCGGCGCCGACCCACTTGCCCTCGTTGTAGCGCGTCTCGAGTTCGACCTTGGTGTTGCGCTCGCGGCCGGTCTCCTCCAGCCAGTCGAGCGCCAGCCGGGGCGCGAACACCACCGGGCGGCGCATGAAGATGGCGTAGGTGACCTGGCAGTCGCCGAACTTGCCGATCACCTGCTTCGAGCGATTGAAGTAGTGATCGGTGTAGCGCTCGATCTCGCCATTCGTTGGATGCGTCATCGGCCCTCCCCGGGCTCGCTTGATGATGAGCGCGCCGGAGGCGCGCGGTCCGGAAGACTCATGATCTTTTGGACCGCGAGCCTCTGGCTCGCCGCATGATCATGCTCAAACCGCCGGGCGCGCCCTTGCGACCGACAGGCGCTCGGCCTTGAGCTGTTCGGCGAGCAGGAAGGCGAGTTCGAGCGCCTGGCTGGCGTTGAGCCTGGGGTCGCACTGGGTCTCGTAACGCTCGTTCAGGTTATCGACGGTGATGTCCGTCGAGCCGCCGATGCACTCGGTCACTTCCTGGCCCGTCATCTCGAAATGCACGCCGCCCGGATGCGTGCCCTCGGCGCGATGCACCTCGAAGAAGGCCTTCACCTCGCTCAGGATCGAATCGAAATGGCGCGTCTTCCGGCCATTGGATGCGGTCACGGTGTTGCCGTGCATGGGATCGCACGACCACACCACCGAGCGGCCCTCGCGCTTCAGCGCCCGCACCAGCGACGGCAGCTTGTCGCCCACCTTGTCGGCGCCCATGCGCGCGATCAGCACGATGCGGCCGGCCTCGTTGGCCGGGTTGAGCGTATCGATCAGGCGCAGCAGATCCTCGGTCGAGAGCGAGGGACCGGCCTTCATGCCCAGCGGGTTGCGGACGCCGCGCAGGAACTCGACATGCGCGCCGTCGGGCTGGCGCGTGCGGTCGCCGATCCACAGCATGTGGGCCGAGCAGTCGTACCAGTCGCCCGAAGTCGAATCGACGCGGGTCAGCGCCTCCTCGTAGGGCAGCAGCAGCGCCTCGTGGCTGGTG
>JAUXRT010000013.1 GCA_030681635.1 Reyranella sp. | reverse complement strand
GCGGTGTACTTGGCGCGACGCCAGCACCCTCTTCTGGTCGGCACCAGCGAAGCGCCCGGCGCCGGCTCGGCGTTCGACGCCGTCATTGCCTGTCTGAAGGGACAGGACCCTGCCGCCGCCACCGCCGCCGCCGCGGCGGTGTTCGCGACACTCTTCGGGTTGCTCGTCGACTTCATCGGGGAACCCTTAACCGCCGGCCTGTTGCGCAAGGCCTGGCCCGATGCCGTTGCCAGCGCGAGCAAATAAGGGACGTACGTCATGACCGATCGCGTTGCCATTCGCCGACTTCCCACGGGCGTTCCGGGTCTCGACCAAATCCTCGGTGGCGGCCTGCCGGAATTCTCCTTCAACGTCATTGCCGGCGCTCCAGGCGCCGGCAAGACGACGCTGACGCAGCAAATCATGTTCGCCCTGGCGACCCCCGAGCGCCCGGCGCTGTACTTCACGGTGATCGGCGAGCCGCCGCTCAAGATGCTGCGCTATCAGCAGCAGTACAGCTTCTTCGATGCGGCCCGGGTCGGTGAGTCGGTGCGCTACATCAACCTGAGCGAGGACGTGCTCAACGGCACGCTGGACAAGCTCCTGGCGCGGATCGTCCAGGAAGTCGAAGCCACGAGCCCGGGCGTCGTGATCGTCGACTCGTTCCGCACCGTCGCCCAGGCCCTCAACCACGGGGCGAATGACGCGACTGACCTGCAGCACTTCGTGCAGCAACTGGCGGTCCGGCTGACCAGCTGGCAGGCGACCACCTTCCTGGTTGGCGAGTATCTGCCCTCGGAGGCGGAACACAATCCGGTGTTCACGGTGGCCGACGGTCTGCTGTGGCTCGTGCAAAGCCTCGACCGCAATTCGATGGTCCGCAAGGTGCAGGTCATGAAGATGCGCGGACAGGCGCCGATCCCCGGCCTGCATACTTTCCGCATCACCAGCGACGGTCTCCAGGTGTTCCCGCGAGTGATTATCGGGCCGGAGGAAAAGTCCTCAGGCGTCGGTGGCAGCCAGGCGCGGAAACGGCTGTCGCTCGGCGTCACGGGACTGGACGACATGCTCGGCGGCGGCATTCCGGCGGGCTACTCGGTGCTGGTGGCCGGGCCGTCGGGCTCGGGTAAGAGCGTGCTGGCCAGCCAGTTCATCGCCGACGGCGCGCAGCATGACGAACCGGGCATCATCGCGGTGTTCGAGAAGCGACCCAACGAGTACTCGCAGGACAGCCCGATGGGACGGCGCTTCGAACAGTTCGTCCGCGCCGGCAAGGTCGCCATTCTCCAGACCCGCCCGCTGGATCTGTCGATCGACGAGATGCTCAGCGAGATCATCGAGGCCGTGCACCGGCTCAAGGCGCGCCGCGTGGTCATCGATTCGCTCTCCGGATTCGAACTGGCGCTGGCGCCGACCTTTCGCGAGGATTTCCGCGAGTCGCTCTATCGCATGGTGACCGTCCTCACCGGCATGGGCATCACCATGATGATGACGGCGGAAGTGGAAGACAGCTACACCGACCTGCGCTTCAGTCCGCACGGCACGGCGTTTCTCACCGACGCCATCGTCATGCAGCGCTATATTGCCTTTCAGGGGCAACTGCAGCGCATCCTTGCGGTCGTGAAGGTTCGCGGCAGTGACCACAGTAAGGACCTCCGGGCCTTCGAGATCACGGAGACCGGGATCGTGATGGGCGAAAAGCTCGGCAGCTACGAGGGCCTGCTGACGGGCAGCGCCGAGTTGGTTGCTGGCGTCCGAGCTAAACCGGCGCGCCCGAAGCCACGCCCGCGCCAGACCCGACGGTGAGTCTTATGGATGTGAACAAGCCAACCCTCGCCACCCGCGAAGGCGCGGTCGCCGCGCGCGAGCAGACCGCCAGCGCGCGCGAAGGTGCCGCGACGGCGCGGGAGGAAGTCGCCGAACAGCGCGAGGACACCGCCTCGTTGCGCGACAATGCGGCCAGCGTGCGAGACGAGGCCGCCGGATTGCGCGAGGGAACGTCGACCCTGCGCGAGGAAGCAGTGCGGGCGCGGGAAGAGGCGGCTGAAGCG
>JAUXRT010000749.1 GCA_030681635.1 Reyranella sp. | reverse complement strand
GCCGCCGACCGCCAGCGCCCCGGGCTCGGGCTTGAGATAGAAGATGTTGTCGGGGTCGCCTAGCGTCGGCAGCCCCTTGGGGTTGGCGTCGCTCTTCTCGGTGATCATGTACTGGTGCTCGACCGCGCCGGCCGGCACTTCGACGCCGGCCATCTTCGCCACGTCGCGGGCCCAGATGCCGGCGGCATTGACCACGATCTCGCAGTCGATCGGACCCTGGTCGGTGAGCACGCGCTTGACGCGCCGGCCGTCGAACTCGAAGCCTTCTACCAGCACGCCCTCGACGATGCGCACGCCGCCGGCGCGCGCGCCCTTGGCATAGGCCATCGTGAGGCTGGAGGGCTCGACCGAGCCGTCGTTGGGCACGAACACCGCGCCCACGATGCCGTCGAGCGTGATCAGCGGGAATTTCTCCTGCGCCTCTTTCGGGCTGAGCGTGTGCAGTTCGAAGTCGAAGCTGCGCGCCGTCGTCGCCATGCGCTTGAGTTCGCTCCAGCGTTCTTCTGAGGAGGCGAGGCGGAGGCTGCCGACCGGCTTCCATTCCGTCGCCTGGCCGGTCTCGGCTTCCAGCCTTCCGTAGAGCTGGGCGCTGTACTGCATCAGGCGCGTGAGGTTGCGCTTGCTGCGAAGCTGGCCCACCAGCCCGGCGGCGTGCCAGGTCGAGCCGTGCGTCAGCCCGCTCTTCTCCAGCACGACGACGTCGCGCTGGCCGAGCTTGGCCAGGTGATAGGCGATGGAGCAGCCGACGGCGCCACCGCCGATGATGACGATACGCGCTTGAGAAGGGGGGCGGGCTTGAGCAGGAAGGGCCACTAGCGCAATTCTCCGAGGTACCAGTCGAGGAAATGCGCCACGTTGCGTTCACGCACCAGTGAGTAGGGGCCGGGGGTGTAGGCGTGCGAGCTGACGCCGGCCTGCTGATCCTCGCAGATCTTCCAGTCTTGCTTGTTGGTGAGGTCCCAGATCGGCAGCAGGCGATCGAGCGTGTAATCCTTGCCCTCGACCGCCTTCTCGTCGACCAGCCAGTAGCCGCGGACATGGGTTTCGTTCGGACCGATCGGCGTCAGCCGCGCGGCGGCGGCGTAGTCGCAATTGGTGTGCTGCCAGAAGTTCGGGAACACGGTGGTGCGCAGGGTGCCGGAGTCCCATTCCTTGATGTCGCCCATCAGGCAGGAGAGCGGCTTGCCGTCCATGCTCTGGGTCACGAAGCCTTCCACCACCGGCGTGCGGTGGCAGCGCCACGACACGCCGGTCATGGTCGAGAG
>JAUXRT010000723.1 GCA_030681635.1 Reyranella sp. | reverse complement strand
CGGCATGTTTCCGGTCGACGACATCCTGCGCCAGGCAGGCACGATGGCGCTGGTGCCGCAGGTCGTAGATGCCGTGAAGGTACCGGTCATCGCCGCCGGCGGCATCGGCGATGGCCGCGGCATTGCAGCGGCATTGGCGCTGGGGGCTGCCGGCGTCCAGATCGGCACCGCCTTCATGCTGACGCCCGAAGCCAAGACCGCGCCGCTTCATCGGGCGGCGCTGAAGCAGGCCAACGACAACAGCACCGTGCTCACCAACGTCTTCACCGGCCGGCCCGCGCGCGGCATCGTCAATCGCATCGTGCGCGAGGTCGGGCCCATGAGCGCCGACGCACCTGCTTTCCCACGCGCCGCCGAAGCGACACAGCCCTTGCGCGGCCCCGCCGAGGCCAAGGGTTCGACCGATTTTACGCCGCTGTGGAGCGGTCAGGCGCCGACCTTCGCGCGGGAGATGCCGGCGGGCAGCGTGATCGCCAAGCTGGTGGCCGACACCGATGCCGCCCTCAAGCGGACGCGGGGATGACCGTGTCGAGCAGCCGGTCGACGAAGCCGCGCGTGATCGGCGCGTGGCCCATCAGCAGGCGGTAGAACAGCGGCCCGAAGACGAGGTCGAGCACCAACTCCATGTCGGCGGGCGGGGCGATCAGCCCGTCCTCGATGCAGCGTTCCAGCAGCAGGCGCGTGGCGTCGCGGTTGCGGGCGATGAATTCGTTGCGGAAGGCCTTGGCGAGTTCGGTCTCCGACTGAGCCGCCGCCACCATGGCCGCCACGCTGCGGCCGGCGGGGGCGGCAAAGGCGTCGGCCACCGCGTGGAATTGGGCGCGCAGCGCGGCATAGGGCGAGCGGGTGCTGCGGGCGGCGTCCGGGGCGCCAGTCACGTCGAGGAATGCAGCCATCGCCACCGCCGGCGCGTTGGGCCAGTAGCGGTAGATCGTGGGGCGGCTGACGCCGGCCTTCTGGGCGATCGCTTCGATGGTGACGGCGGTCAGGCCGCCGCGCTCGAGCAGCGCCCGGGCGGCGGCCAGGATCGCGGCGCGGGTGCGCGGATCGCGCGGCCGGCCGCGCGGGACTGTGGAAGAGGGGGGTTGACGGGCCATCTATTAATGTTACGGTACGTAACGTAATATAACACAGGTGATGCCATGACAGCAAAGCAGAAGGCAGCGCAGCAGACCTTGCGGGCCCATGCCACCGTGCACGACGCCAAGGCGGCGATTGCGTTCTACATCAAGGCGTTCGGTGCCACGGAACTGTTCCGCCTGGTCGAACCGGCGGGCCGGGTCGGTCATGCCGAGATCCAGATCGGCGACAGTGTCCTGATGCTGAACGATGAATATCCGGACTTCGGCGCCAAAAGCCCGGCGTCGGTCGGCGGCTCGCCCGTCGCCTTCCGTATAGAAGTGCTGGACGCCGATGCCGCCTTCGACCGGGCCGTCAAGGCGGGCGCCACCGTGGTGCGACCGCTGCAGGACGAGTTCTACGGCGACCGCATGGGCATGGTCGCCTGTCCGTTCGGCTATCGATGGGCGCTCGCCACGCCCAAGGAGACTGTAACTCCGGCCGAAATGCAGAAGCGCTGGACCAGGATGCTGGAGGGAGGGAAGGCATGAGTGCAATCGACCTAGCCACTTGTCCGATCCATCTTGGTCTTGGCGCGACCGCAGAGATCGAGCCGCGGTTCACCGGCGATTTCGCCTGGTACGACGCCTACGCGGAACGCCATCGTGGCGATGGTCGAGAGGGGCGGCTGGTCAGCATGCACACCTTCGATGTCTCCTGGAGCAGTTGGGAGATGCATCCGGCCGGCGCGGAAGTCGTGCTTTGCACGGCGGGAACCTTGATCCTGCACCAGGAGCAGGCTGACGGAGCGGTCACGATCGTCCGGCTTGGCGCGGGTCAGTATGCGATCAACCCGCCGGGCGTGTGGCATACCGCCGATGTCGAGGGGCCCAGTACCGCGTTGTTCATCACCGCGGGCGAAGGAACGCAGCACCGTCCACGCTGAATCTAGGCTGCGATGCTGTCCTCGATCCACGCCGCGTAAGCGGGCGCGACATGGACCATTGCGAAGGCATGGATCGCCGGCAGCTCGTAGCTGTGCAACTCGCGGATGGCGCGCTCGACGGCGGGATAGTGCTCGTCGAGCGTCTTGAACAGCACGCGGTATTCCTTTCCGTGCTCGATCTTGCCCTTCCAGGGATAGATGCTCTCGATCCTGGAAATCTGGGCGCAGGCGGCGAGCTTGGCTTCGACCAGGGCGCGCGCGAGCGACCGCGCTTCCTTGCGGCTGCTGACGGTCGTGACGACGGCAATGGCGGTCATGGTGGCCCCGTCAGCGCTCGGTGAACGCCAGCTTGGCGCCCAGCACCGCGAACGCCCCGGCAAAAGTCCGGCGCATCCACGTCATCACGCGCGGCCGCGAGATCACATGGTCGCGCACCGAGGCCGCGAACAGGCCGTAGGCCACGAAGACCACGAAGGTCATCAGCATGAAGACGGCGCTCAGCATCAGCATGTGTGGCACCGGATGCGCCTCGTCGGTGCTCACGAACTGCGGCAGGAAGGCCAGGAAGAAGATCGACAGCTTGGGATTGAGGATGTTGATCAGCACGGCTTCGACCGTCACTTGCACGTCCGTCCTGGCGCCGGTTTCCTTGTTTATGCTCAAGGCACCTCGCTCACGCAGCGTGTTCCAGGCCATGTAGAGAAGGTAGGCGACGCCCAGATACTTGAAGGTCTCGAAGGCGAGCGCGCTGGTGTGCAGGAGCGCCGCCAGTCCCAGGATCGCCGCTGCCATGTGCGGGATGCAGCCGAGCGTGCAGCCGAATGCCGCCACGATGCTGGCCCTGGAGCCGCGCGAGAGGCCGGCCGCCAGCGTGTAGAGCGCGCCGGTGCCGGGCGAGGCGACGACGATGAATGACGTGATCAGGAATTCGAGACTCACGGGACGGCACTCCTCAGAAAAGCGAGAAATATTCGCGCTGCTCCCAGTCGCTGACGTCGGCGGCAAAACGGTCGATCTCGGCCTGCTTCAGCTTGAGATAGTAGTCGACGAAGAAATCGCCGAAGGCGGCGCGCAGCACCTGATCGCCGCGAAGCGCTTCCAGCGCCTCGCCGAGGCTGCGCGGCAGCAAGGGCGCCTTTGTGTCGTAGGGCGTGTCGGCGGAGGGGCCGGGATCGAGCTGACGCCTGATGCCGTCGAGGCCGCTCGCCACCTGGCTCGCCATATAAAGGTAGGGGTTGGCGGCCGGTTCGCCGACACGGTTTTCCAGGTGCGTCGCCGGGTCGCCCGGCCCGCCCAGCACGCGGACCATGACGCCGCGATTGTCGCGGCCCCAGACGGCGCGGTCGGGGGCGAGCGAGAAGGGGCGGTAGCGTTTGTAGCCGTTCAGGGTGGGCGTGCTGAAAGAAGCGGCGGCCCGCGCATGCTCGAGAAGCCCCGCCATATAATGTTGACCCACGGCCGACAGCGTTTCGGTCGGGTCCATGAAGGCGTTGGCGTGGGTCTTCCGGTCCTTCAGTGACTGATGCAGATGCCAGCCGCTCGACATCACGTTCGGCAGCTTGGGCCGGCACATGAAGGTGGCGTGGAAGCCGTGGCGTTGCGCGACCTGCTTCACGGCGCTGCGGAACAACATCATGGTGTCGGCCGACTCCAGGCCCGTCGCGGTCCGGAAGGTGAACTCGACCTGGCTCGGGCCGAACTCGACTTCTATGGAGCGCAACGGCAGCACGAGATCGGCGATGTTGCTGCGCAGGATCTCCAGGATCGGGTCCATCTCGTCGTGGCGCAGCTCCGTCAGATACTGATAGCCCTGGTTGAGTAGCGAGACCTCGGGCGGTTCGCCAGAGGGGCCGCCGTCGCCGGGCGTGAGATGGGTCTTCTCGAGCTAGAAGAGATGGAACTCGACTTCCAAGCCCGTCACCAGCTCGTAGCCCTGCTCGGCCAACGCCGCGAGGCTCTGGCGCAGGACGTGGCGCGTGCTGAGGGGCATCGGCCGGCCGTCGGCATAAAGAATGTCGCACAGCATCCAGCCGGTGTGCGGCGCCCAGGGCAGCACGCGGAACGTGCCGGGATCGGGCAGCATCATCACGTCGGCAGCACCTTCGAGTTCCTTCATCCCGAAGCCGCCGCCCGGCGTCCACACAGGGAACACCGTGCGGTGCGAGGTGTCCTTCAGCAGCATGGTGGTGGTGAAGCCGACGCCATTCTTCATCGCCGCGGCAATCTCGCCGGCCACCAAAGTCTTGCCGCGTAAAATGCCGTGCTGGTCGGCGAAGGAGAGGCGCACGACGGTGAGCTCGCCCGCCTGGATGCGGCGCTCCGCCTCGCGCACGGCGGCTTGGCGCTCGGCCGTCCACAGACCGGCTTTTTCAGCGAGATGCATGCAGCACGTCAGGCCACGAGAGGCGGGACAGTGTTGGCGGCCCAACTGGAGCCGCTGCGGCGGCGGGCATCGACATCCTTCCAATAGGACTGCCAGTCCTCGCTCGGGCCCATGCCGTCGATGGCGATCGGTCCGCGGATCGCGGCGGCGCGGGCCGGGTCGAGCCACATCGGCGGCTTCTCGCCGTTGGCGACCTGGCCGATGGCCGACAGAAGCATGCGGCGGTAGGCCACGATCGCCTTGTCGGTCGTGCCGAGATGCTCGCGCGTGCGATCCTGGATGCGACCCTGGCTTTCGATCGCCCATTGGTCGTGCACGTTGATGTCGAAGCCCATGCCGGTGAAGGTCTGGCTGGCCTGCTCGGTGACGTTGTAGCCGTAGCCGTTGTGCCGCCCCAGGCGAGGACGATAGTCGGGCGGTTGGTAGAGCTTGAGCCGCTGCTCGCGCATCGCCGCATGATCGACCGGCTGGCCGAAGCTGGTGAAGATCGCGTACCAGTAGCAGGACGTGTCGTCGATC
>JAUXRT010000473.1 GCA_030681635.1 Reyranella sp. | reverse complement strand
CACCGCCTTCTCCGAGCCGATGTTCTCCATGCGCATGACGCACTATCCGCCGCAGGACGGCCCGGTGCAGGACGAGTTCGGGCTGGCGCCGCACACCGACACGAGCTTCCTCACCCTGCTGGCGCCCAACAAGGTGCAGGGCCTGTCGATCCGCACGCAGAGCGGCAACTGGATCGACGCGCCCGCGATCGACAATGCCTATGTCGTGAACGGCGGGCAGATGCTGCAGCGCTACACCAACGACCTGTTCCTGGCGACGCCGCACCGGGCCATCAACAAGAGCGGCGGCGAGCGTTATGCGCTCCCCTTCTTCTGCGACAGCGGCATCGACTGGCCGGTGGCCGCAGTGCCGACCACCGTCGGCCCCGACAAGCCGCCGAAATATCCCACGACCTGGTACAGCGATTACATGACCTGGTACCTCAAGCGGAACTACGACGTGCTGAACACCGAGCAGCAAGCCGCAGAATGAGCGGAGAGATCAAACTGGGACCCGTCGTCCCGATCCTGCGCATCTTCGATGTCGCCAAAGCCAAGGAGTTCTACCTCGACTTCCTGGGCTTCACCTGGGACTGGGAGCATCGCTTCGACGACAATGCGCCGCTCTATGCGCAGGTCTCCCGCGGCGGGGTGGTGTTGCATCTCAGCGAGCATCACGGCGATGGCGCGCCGGGCGCGGCCATGATGATCCAAACCCAGGGCATCGCGGACTTCCATCATGAGCTGACGGAGAAGAAATATCGCTTCGCGCGGCCTGGCCTCGAAAACCAGCCCTGGGGCGCGCGAACGGTGACGGTGGCCGATCCGTTCGCCAACAAGCTTACATTCAGCGAACCGAACGGCTAGCCCGAACATGAATGCAGCGACTCTTGCGCGCGTAGAAGCGCACGTCTTTCACACGCCGATCGCCGAGCCGATACGGACCTCGTTCGGAACCATGACCGAGCGCGTGGCGGTGTTCGTGCGGGTCGAGGACTCCGATGGCGCCCGCGGCTGGGGCGAGATCTGGTCCAATTTTCCAACTGCCAGCGCCGAACACCGTGCGCTGCTGTTCGCCGACATCGTGGCGCCGCGCGTGCTGGGCAAGTCGCTCGACGATCCCGTGGCGCTGTGGAGCGACCTCGACCGCGCGCTCCATGTGCTGCGCGTGCAGAGCGGCGATGCCGGCGCCCTCTCCGCCGCGGCAGCCGGGCTCGACCTCGCGATCCACGACCTCCGGGCGCGCAAGCGCGGGCTGCCGCTGTGGCGGGCCCTCGGACAAATGGTGGGTGGCGGCACGGATGAGTCGCCGGTGCCGGTCTACGCCTCCGGCCTCAATCCCGGTCGCGCCGCCTACGACACTGTCGGGCGCATGCGCGCGGCGGGCTATCGCGCCTACAAGATCAAGATCGGCTTCGGTGAGGAGACCGACCTCGGCTCGCTGCGTCCGGTGGCCCAGGAACTGAAGACCGGCGAGCGGCTGATGGTCGACGTCAACCAGGGCTGGGATCTCCGCACCGCCTGCGCGATGGCACCGAAGCTCGCCGAGTTCGGCCTGCACTGGATCGAGGAGCCGTTGCTGGCGGACCGACCGATGGCCGAGTGGACGCAGGTCGCGGCCGCCGCACCGACGCAGCTCGCCGCCGGCGAGAACCTGCGCGGCGCCGGCCTCCTCCAGGAGGCGATCGACTCAGGGTTGTTCGGCGTTATCCAGCCCGACGCCGCCAAGTGGGGCGGACATTCCGGCTGCCTGCCCGTGGCGCGTGCCGCGCTGGCCGCCGGCCGCAGCTATTGCCCGCACTTCCTGGGCGGCGCGATCGGCCTCGTGCATTCGCTGCACCTGCTGGCGGCGGTACGCGGTCCTGGCCTGCTGGAAGTCGATGCCAATCCCAATCCGCTGCGCGAAGGTTTGCTGGGCGACCTTTTGACCGTACGGGACGGCGCCGTGTCCCTTCCCGGAGGCCAAGGACTCGGTCTAGAACCGGACATCAAATCGCTCGCCGCACTCAGGACCCTGCATCTGGAGCGGCGCGCCTAAGAAACGAAGAGGAAACGCCATGCTCGGCCTGATGCAAGACCGCCCGCTGCTGATCTCGCAGATCATCGACTACGCCGCGGCCTACTATTCCGATGTCGAGATCGTCTCGCGCACGGTCGAGGGCCCGATCCATCGCTACGGCTATCGCGACGCGCAGAAGCGCGCCAAGAAGCTGGCCGAAGCGCTGCAGGGCCTGGGCATCAAGCTCGGCGACCGCGTCGGCACCATCGCCTGGAACGGCTACCGCCATTTCGAGCTCTATTTCGGCATCTCAGGCATCGGCGCCGTGCTGCACACCCTCAACCCGCGCCTGGCACCCGAGCATGTGGCCTATATCGCCAACCATGCCGAGGACCAGATCATCTTCGTCGACCTCAACCTGCTGCCGATCGTCGAAGGCGTGTTCGATAAACTCACCACGGTGAAGCATGTCGTGGTCATGACCGACCGCGCCCATATGCCGGCCTCGTCCAAGATTCCCAAGCTGCTGTGCTACGAGGAACTGATTGCCGACAAGCCGGGCACGCTCAGGTGGCCCGATTTCGACGAACGGACCGCCTCCTCGCTCTGCTACACCTCGGGTACCACAGGCAATCCGAAGGGCGTGCTCTATTCGCACCGCTCGACGCTCATCCACACCATGATGGCGTCCAACGGCTCGGTGATCGCGATGAATCCCGACACGACGCTGCTGCCGGTCGTGCCGATGTTCCATGCCAATGCCTGGGGCCTCGTCTATGCCGCGCCGATCTGCGGCGCCAAGCTGGTATTTCCCGGCGCCAAGCTGGATGGCGCCAGCGTCTACGAGCTGCTCGACAAGGAACAGGTGACGCTGAGCGCCGGCGTGCCGACGGTCTGGCTCGCCCTGCTCGACTACTGCGCCCAGAACAAATTCAAGATGTCGTCGGTCAAGCGCACCGTGATCGGCGGCTCAGCCGTGCCGGTCAGCATGATCGAGCGTTTCTGGAAGGAACACGGCGCCGAGGTCATCCAGGGCTGGGGCATGACCGAGATGAGCCCGCTCGGAACGACGACGCGCTTCAACCGCGGCGAGCGTGATCTGCCCGACGCCGAGCGCTTCGCCATCACCGCCAAGCAGGGCCGGCCGGTGTTCGGCTGCGAGATGAAGATCATCGACGATGCGGGCAATGACCTGCCGCAGGACGGCAGCGTCTCGGGCAACATGGTGGTGCGC
>JAUXRT010000697.1 GCA_030681635.1 Reyranella sp. | reverse complement strand
GGGCCAACGGCGACGATCTCGCCTTCCATCGGCTTTTCCTTGGCGGTGTCCGGAATGATGATGCCGCCCTTGGTCTTGCCTTCTTCTTCGACGCGCTTGACCACGACACGGTCATGGAGCGGACGGAACTTCATAGGTCTTTCCTCCAACTGGCTGTTAGCTCTGCGCAACCTTCAGGTTGCGCCCGAATGGATTGCTATCAGCACTCACCTTGGGTGAGTGCCAAAGGCGTGCTGGATGTAGGGGTGATGCTGAAACGAGTCAAGGTGAGGGCGGAAAGCCGCCTCGCACCAGCAGCAACATTGGGAGAGTGCTGCTAATCCATTGATCCACAAAGAGAATATTGATTTCTCATTGCGACGGCGTGACTATTCCTCTGCCCTCTTGGTGTCAAGGAGTGCTCAATGGACCGTAGTTTTGTTGCGCAGCTCAACGATTACCGGATCACCACCGCCGAAATCCTCTACTGGATGCCCGACCACACCCACGTTCTGCAGACTTTCGTCTGGCAGCACCTCGATCTGGCCCCCCGCTTTCCCGCTCTCACCAGATTCCTCGACTTCTGGGACCGCAACCTCGACGGCAAGTTGCACAAGGTGCGGGTGGCCAACGCCGCCCTGATCAAGCCGGCCGAGTTCAAGTTCGCCTCGGGTCTCTACGAGCTGCACTGAGCGCCTCTCCCGCAGCGACACGCCCACAGCGACGCGGTTGCATCGCTGCACGAACCTGACCTACCGTCCGCGCCGACCTCCACTTTGCAGATCGGCGCCCCCTCCCCATGGCTCAGAAAATCCAGCAGCCCGCCTCGTCGGGTTTCGACGCGTTGAAGTGGCGCTGCATCGGCCCGTCGCGCGGCGGCCGCGTCGTCGCCGTCTCGGGCGATCCCGTGAACAAGATGGTGTTCTATTTCGGGGCCTGCGCCGGCGGCATCTGGAAGACCGAGGATGGCGGCGTGTTCTGGCGCAACGTGTCGGACGGCTACATGAGTTCGGCCGCAGTGGGCGCCATCGCCGTCGCACCCTCGGATGCCAACGTGATCTATGCCGGCACCGGCGAGACCGAAATCCGGCTCGACGTGTCCTATGGCGACGGCATGTACAAGTCGACGGATGCCGGGCGCACCTGGGCTCACATCGGTCTGAAAGAGACCAAGTTCATCGGCGGCATCGTCGTGCATCCGACCGATCCCGACCTTGTCTATGTCGCCGCACTCGGCGACGTGTTCGGTCCCAGCAAGGAACGCGGCGTCTATCGCTCGAAGGATGGCGGCAAGAGCTGGCAGAAGATTTTCTATCGCAGTGATGTTGCCGGAGCGGTCAAGATCTCGATGGACCGCAACAATCCGCGCATCCTGTTCGCCGCCGTCTGGGAGGCCAAGCGCAACTTCTGGAACATCTCGAGTGGCGGTCCCGGCAGCGGCCTCTTCCGCTCCAAGGATGGCGGCGATAGCTGGGAAGAGGTCTCGAGCAAGACCGGCTTCCCCGAGCGGCCGCTCGGCAAGATCGGCGTCGCCGTCTCGCCGGTGAAGGCCGGCCGCGTGTGGGCGCTGGTCGAGGCCGAGGACGACAAGACCGGCCTCTATCGCTCCGACGACTATGGCGAGCGCTGGGTGGCGATGTCGCACAACCGCGACCTGATGCACCGTCCCTGGTACTACACCCACGTCTTCGCCGACCCCGGCCACGCCGACACCGTATTCGTCACCAATCTGCAGTTGTGGAAGTCGACCGACGGCGGCGCGAACTTCAGCGAAGTCACCACGCGGCATGGCGACAACCACGATCTCTGGATCGATCCAAACGACGCCAGCCGCATGATCGAAGGCAACGACGGCGGCGCCCACGTGTCATTCAATGCGGGCGCTTCCTGGTCGACGATCTACAACCAGAAGACCGCGCAGTTCTACCGCCTCGATATCGACAACCAGTACCCCTACCGGGTCTACGGCACCCAGCAGGACAACACCTCGATCTCGGTGCCCAGCGCCTCGGAATGGGGCGTCATCACGCTAGCCGACTGCACCTATCCTGGCACCGGTGAATCGGGCTTCATTGCCGTCGATCCGCGCGATCACAACGTCGTCTATATCGGCGCCATCGGCTCGAGCCCGGGCGGCGCCGGCGCGCTGCAGCGCTACGATCATCGCACGCGCCAGATCCAGCTCGTGAACGTGTGGCCCGAGGAATCGACGGGCATCTCGCCCAAGGACCTGAAGTACCGCTTCGCCTGGACCTTCCCGATTGTGTTCTCGCCGCACGACCCCGGCACGATCTATGTCGGCGGCAATTGCGTGTTCCGCACCCGCAACGAAGGCATGGACTGGGAGAAGATCTCACCCGACCTCAGCCTCAACGACCGCGCGCGCCAGCAGCACTCCGGCGGCGACATCACACGCGAGAGCGCCGGCGCCGAGGTCCACGCGACCTGCGCCAGCGTCGTCGAATCGCCGCACACGAAGGGCGAGATCTGGGCCTCGACCGACGACGGCCTGGTCCATGTCACACGCGACAACGGCAAGAAATGGACGAACGTCACGCCCAAGGGCATGCCCAAGCTCGCCTATGTCGGCTGTGTCGAGTTGTCGGCGCACGACCCGAAGACGATCTACGTTGCCGCGACGCGCTACAAGCTTGCCGACTACAAG
Organism: Reyranella sp.; assembly: GCA_030681635.1. Classification (GTDB taxonomy): domain Bacteria; phylum Pseudomonadota; class Alphaproteobacteria; order Reyranellales; family Reyranellaceae; genus Reyranella. The sequence continues at coordinate 1,814 of JAUXRT010000697.1, read as the reverse complement.
CCCTACCTGTTCAAGAGCAGCGACGGCGGCAGGAGCTGGAAGTCGATCAACGGCGATTTGCCGAACAACGAGATCACCCGTGTCATTCGCGCCGATTCCGTGGCCAAGGGCCTGCTCTATATCGGCACGGAGACCGGCGTGTTCTTCTCGATCGACGACGGCGCGCACTGGACGCGCATGGCCGGCGGCTTTCCGGTTACGCCGGTCTATGACCTGAAGCTCAAGGACGCCGATCTGGTGGCAGCCACGCATGGCCGCTCGTTCTGGATTCTCGACGACGTGACGGGGCTGCGCGGACTTGCCAAGGGAGCGAAAGGCAACCGGCTGTTCGCGCCGCGCACGGCGATCCGCACCAAGCTGCACTGGAGCGCCGGCGCCAACGTCCGCACCGGCATCGCCTACGGTCCCGCCTTCGGCATCGACGGCAGCACGGTGATGGTCGACAAGGAAGGCGGCGTCCGCGTGCGCGAGCATCTCGACGTCGGCGAGAACCCGCCCAACGGCGCGGTTGTCTACTACTGGCTGGCTGAAGAGGCCAAGAAGCCGGTGACGCTCACCTTCCGTGACGGCTCGGGCCGCAAGATCGCGAGCTTTGCCAGCGACGACAAGGAGGCGCCGCCGCATCGCAAGCCCGGTACCAAGCGTGGACTCAATCGCTTCGTCTGGGACCTGAAATATCCCGGCCCGACCAAGCTCGACTACTCGCTGGCGCCGGCGCGGCCGAAGCCACTCGCGCCCGATCCCGACAACCCGCCGGGACCGACCGTGGTGCCCGGCACCTACGGCGTCGACCTGTCGGCCGAGGGCAAGACCCAATCGGCCAAGTTCAGCGTGATCAAGGACCCGCGCCTCGCCACGACGCCAGAGCAGTACGCGGCGCAATACGCGCTGCACAAGGAGCTGGTCGCTTCGCTCTCCAAGCTCAAGTCCGCGGTCAACCGGCTGCGCAAGGCCAAGCGCCAGCTCGAGGATGTGGCTCAGCGCGGCAAGGGAGCGCTGCGGACCAAGGCCAGCGCCATCGGCCGCAAGCTGTCGGAGATCGAGAAGGTCATGGTCGATCCGCACCGCAAGTCGGTGCGCGACGTGCTGCGCAATCCGGCGGGCCTCAACGACACGCTGTTCGACATGGTCCAGATGACGACGGTCGGCGATGCCGCGCCAACCAGCCAGACGCGCGAGGTCTCTCGCGAAGTCATCGCCAAGGTCGACAGCGAAGTGGCGAAGTTCGAAGCCCTGGCCAAAGGTGACATCGCCCAGCTGAACGCCCTGCTGGCCAAGGCCCATATGGGCCACGTCACCGCCGCCTGAACACACACCCGAACGTATTTGGGGGTTAGCAGCATGTTGAAGCAGCCCGCCGGCTTCTGGGGTCTGTTCGCCACCGACATGATCGTGCGGGCGGCCTACCAGATGGCCAAGAGTCCCGTGCTGCCGATCCTGGCCGCCAGCCTCGGGGCCAACAAGCTGATGATCGGCACCATCGTCGGCGTCTCGACGCTGACCGGCACGGTGTTCAAGCCGATCGTCGGCATGCTGTCGGACCGCTACGGCCGGCGGATCTTCTTCTTCACGGCGCTGCTGCTGTTCGCAGGTTTCCCGTTCCTCTACCAGTTCGTGCACACGCCCGATCAGCTCGTCTGGCTGCGGGTGCTGCATGGCACGTCGACCGCGATCTTTGGTCCCGTCACGCTCGCGATCGTGACCGAGATGTCGACGCAGAGTTGTGGCGCGCGGCTTGGCCTGTTCGAGATGGCGCGCGGCAGCGGCCACCTGATCGCACCGGCCGTCGCGGGTTTCATCCTGGCCTGGAGCTC
>JAUXRT010000673.1 GCA_030681635.1 Reyranella sp. | reverse complement strand
CCCGCCTACGACATGGTCATGCAGGCCCAGGGCGGCATCATGAGCATCACCGGCAATGAAGGTCAGCCGCCCTCCCGTGTCGGCATGTCGATCGGCGACATCGGCGCCGGCCTCTATACCGCCGTCGCGGTGAATGCTGCGATCGTCCATCGCCTCAAGACCGGCGAGTCGACCAAGGTCGACATCGCGATGTTCGACTGCCAGCTCGCGCTGCTCGAGAACGCGATCATGCGTTACACGGTCGAGAAGGAAATTCCCGGCCCGCTCGGCGCGCGCCACCCGACCATCACGCCGTTCGAGGCCTTCGCCACGTCCGACGGCTCGATGATCATCGCCGCTGGCAACGACAGCCTGTTCATCAAGATGTGCGAGGCGCTGGGCCGGTCCGACATGGCCACCGACCCCGCCTACAAGTCGAATGCGCTCCGCCAGAAGGCCCAGAAGAAGCTGAAGCACGAGATCGAGTCGGTGCTGAAGACGAATACGACCGACCACTGGATCGCCGTCGTGTCCAAGGGCGGCGTGCCGTGCGGGCCGATCAACAACGTCAAGCAGGCGATCGCCCATCCGCAGGTCGCGGCGCGCAACATGCTGGTCGAGGTGCCGGACGGCAGCGGCGGCACGCTGACGCTCGCGGGCAATCCGCTCAAGATGTCCGCCTTCGAGGACCCGAAGACGCGGCCTGCCGCGCCCGACCTCGACAGCGACCGCCAGGCCATCCTGTCCTACATCGGCGGCTAAGACCGTGCGGGCACCCCCCGCGATGATCGTGGTCCGTATCGGCGCCGGCCTCGCGAAGTTCGTGGCCGGTGCGGGGCTTGCGGTCCTGATCTTTCTCACCGGCACCTATTTCCAGGTGCGGGGCGCGCTGCCGTCCTACAGCGGCCATGTCGATGCCGCCGGCCTGAAAGCCCCGGTCGAGATTCTGCGCGACAAGAACGCTGTGCCGCACATCATCGCGGGCTCGATCGAGGATGCCGCCTTTGGCCTCGGCTACGTCCATGCCCAGGACCGTTTCTGGCAGATGGAAATGACACGCCGGCTGGGCCAGGGCCGCCTCTCCGAGATCGTGCCGCCGTCGGTGGTCGGCAGCGGCCTGATCGACACCGACCGCACCATGCGCGGGCTCGGCCTCTACCGCCAAGCCAGCGAGAGCGTGAATGCCCTGTCGCCCGGCACGCGGACCCAGCTCGAAGCCTACGCCGCCGGCGTCAACGCCTGGCTGAAGGGCGACGACCAGCAGTACGGGCTCGAGCTCACCCTCCTGAAACTGCTGTCGGGCGGCCGTTACCGGCCCGAGCCGTGGCGGCCCGCCGATTCGCTGGTGTGGGGCAAGTTGATGGCGCTTGGCCTCGACGGCAACTGGCGCGCCGAACTGCTGCGGCTGCGCCTCGCCCGCAAGATCGGCGACGATGGCGTAAAGTTCCTGATCGAGCCGTCGGGCGACAATGGCGACGCCACGCTGCCGCTCGTGCGCGCCGCGACCCAGGGCATCGACCTCGACCAGCTCTATCGCGCGACCGACAATATCGCCACGCGCAAACGCGAGGCGTCGAACGAATGGGTGCTGTCGGGCGCCCACGCCGTGTCGGGCAAGCCGCTGCTCGCCAACGATCCGCACCTGGCGCTCACCTTTCCCGGCATCTGGTATCTCGCGCGGCTGGTCGGGCCGGGTTTCGACATCCGCGGCGCCTCCGCGCCGGGCTCGCCCGCCATCGTGCTCGGCCACAACGGCACCATCGGCTGGGGCTTCACCACCACCAACCTCGACAGCCAGGATCTGTTCGTCGAGCGCGTCGATCCGACCGATCCCAGCCGCTACATCACGCCCGACGGCGCGCGGCCGTTCGCGGTCCGCGACGAGACGATCAACGTCCTGTGGGGCGAGCCCGTGCCGCTGCGCGTCCGTCAGACCCGACATGGCGTGGTGATCGACGATTTCCTGGCCCGTCGCGACGACCCGGCCAATCTGACGCCGGCCGGCCATGTGCTGGCGCTGCAAGCGACCGCGCTCGACGGCGCCGACACCTCGGGCGAAGGCTTCGCCCGCCTCGGCCTGGCGCAGAACTGGGAGGAATTCCAGACAGCGGCGCGCAAGATCGTCTCGCCGATGCAGAACATGGTCTATGCCGACACCGCCGGGAACACCGGGCTGCTCTCGCCCGCGCGCGTGCCGATCCGGCGCAAGGGCGACGGCTCGATGCCGGTGCCGGGCTGGACCGGAGAATACGACTGGGCAG
>JAUXRT010000672.1 GCA_030681635.1 Reyranella sp. | reverse complement strand
CCGGCCGCGTCCACGCGGTCTTCCCCGACCAGGTGGTGGGCGAGAGCTATGTCCGCTCCGGTTTCGTGCGCGCGCTGGCCGTCACCTCTGCCGAGCGCTCGGCGCTGTTCCCCGACGTCGAGGCCATCGCCGAGACCTATCCCGGTTTCAACATCATCGCCTTCTCGTGCTTCTCGGTGCGCAAGGAGACGCCGGTCGAGATCAAGCAGCGCCTCAATCGCCTGATCATGGAGGCGCTGTACGAGCCCACGGTGATGGAGCGGGTGAAGCAGCTCGGTTTCCTGCCGCCGCCCCGCGACTGGGACATCGCCAAGTGCGATGCATTCGTTGTGCGAGAACGGCAAGATTGGACCCGGTACATCAAGCTCGCCAAAATCGAGGCGCAATGACCGGCTGAAGCCGGCCGTTATCCCGCGCAATCGATTGAACCCGGCCGGCCGGAGGGCTAGCCTCCCGGGAGCCTGCGGCAAATAGAGACCCGAAAACGGGCCGCCGCCGGCGACGGGAGGGGCGCATGCACGGAGACGGAACGGCCGCGTTGGCGGCCGCGCACCGCTATTGGTCGTGGCTCGAAGACGGGCTGAACCTGATCGCCGCGGCCGCGATCTTCTTCCTGATGTTCGTCGGTGTCTTCCAGATCGTCGGCCGCACGGTCTTCGACACCGCGATCTACGGCTACATCGACTACATGGAGCAGGCGAGCGCATTGTTCGCCTTCCTCGGCATCGCCTATGCCCAGCGGGTCGGTGCCCACATCCGCATGGACCTGCTGCTGCGCGGCTTCTCGATGCGCTTCCTGTGGTCGATGGAACTGTTCTGCGTCCTCGTCGCCCTGGTCGTCATCACCGTCCTCGTCGATTCGACGTTCCAGAACTTCCTGCGGGCCTGGCAGCTCGGCGACTCGACCATCGACATCAAGCTGCCGGTGTGGCCGACCAAGCTGATCGTGCCGTTCGTGCTGGTGGTGCTCTGGGTCCGGCTGGTGCTGCAGTCGATCGATTACGTCCGTCTGATCCGCTTTCCGCTCGCGACACCCATCGCCGTGCCGGTCATCGAGACGATCGAGGTGCAGGCAAAGAACGAGATCGAGGAAGCGCTCGGTCGAGAAGCAAAGGGCGGGGAGGAGAAGCGGTCATGACCCTCGAACCGCTGACCCTGGGCTTCATCGGATGCGGCCTCCTCATCCTGCTCTGCGTGCTGGGCGTGCGCATCGCCTATGCCGCGGCGATCATCGGCGCGTTCGGCCTCGCGGCATTGACCGGCTGGGGCCCCGGTCTCCGCACCTCCGGCGTCGTGCCGCATGCCTCGGTCGTGAACTACACGCTGAGCGTCCTGCCGATGTTCATCCTGATCGGCTACCTCGCCTATTACGCCGGCATCACGCAGGCCGCCTTCGAGGCGGCGCGACGCTGGCTGGGCTGGCTGCCGGGCGGCCTCGCCATCGCCACCGTCTATGCCGTCGCCGGCTTCTCGGCCGTCTCGGGGGCCAACACGGCCGCCGCCGCGGTGTTCGCCAAGGTGGCGATCCCGGAGATGCTGAAGGCGGGCTACAACAAGCGGCTGGCGGCCGGCGTGGTCGCGGCCGGCGCCACGCTCGATTCGCTGATCCCGCCCAGTGCCCTGCTCGTCGTCTACGGCATCATCACCGAGCAATCGATCGGCAAGCTGCTGGTGGCGGGCTTCGCGCCGGGCATCTTCTCGGCTTTCGTCTACACCGCGATCATTCTCTTCATGTGCTGGCGCAATCCCGAACTGGGCAAGCCGATCCGCGGCTATACCTGGCCGCAGCGCTTCAAGTCGCTGCCCGGCACGGCGCCGATCGTGCTGGTGATCGCCATCATTTTCTACAGCATGCTGTTCGGCTGGGCGACGCCGACCGAGGCGGGGTCGCTGGGGGCGCTCTGCGTCTTCGTCATCGCCCTGATGAACGGCATGAAATGGCCCGAGCTGCGCGGCGCGCTGCTCGAGACGGCACGGCTGACAGCGGTCATCTTCACCGTGATCTGGGGCGTGCTGATCTTCGTGCGTTTCCTGGGGTTCGCCGGGCTGCCGGAGGAGCTGGCGAAATGGGTCACCAGCCTCGACGTGCCGCCACTCGCCATCCTGCTGGCGATTTACCTGATCTACCTGATCCTGGGAACGATCCTCGAGGGCATCGGCATGTTCCTGCTGACGCTGCCCGTGATCTTTCCGGTGGTCGAGGCGCTGGGCTACGACCCGATCTGGTTCGGCATCATCCTGGTCAAGCTGAACGGCATCGCCACGCTGTCGCCGCCGGTCGGGCTCGTCGTGTTCGTGGTCAACGGCGTGCGGCCAGACATCTCGGTTGCCGACATCTTCCGAGGCATCTGGCCGTTCATCTTCGCCGACATCATCACCATCGGCTTCCTGACGGCCTTCCCGGAGATCGTGACCTTCATCCTCGATCTCGCGGGATAGGTTTCGGTCAGGACTTCGGTGACGTCGCTTCCTTGAGCAGGAAGTTCAGAAGCTCGCGTCCCGGGATGCCCTGGGCCTCGCGCTTCGTGACCCACTCCTCCCAGACCGGCGTCCCGCCGGCCTTGCGGAAGGCGGCAAGCTCGTCGGGCGTGAACTTGATGAACTGCAGCTTCTTCTTGAACAGCGGGATGTTCTTCTCGTCGGCTTCGGTATAGGCCTTCTTGACCGCCGCCTGGCCGAGCGTGCGGGCTTCCTCGAGCAGCGCCTTGTATTGCGGCGGCAGCTCGGCGTAGCGATCGACATGAATCAGCGTCGGGCAGCCGACCGAACCGAGTTGCATATTCTCGGTGTACCACTTGCCGACTTCGTAGGTGCGGTAGGACTGGTGCGCGTAAGTGGCCGGAAAGGCGGCGGCGTCAACGGTGCCGCGTTCGAGCGATGTATAGACTTCGGTCGCGTCGACCGAAGTCGGTACGGCACCCAGCTTGCGCATGGCGTCGCCAATGCCGGCGAGCGCGCGAACCCGCATGCCCTTGAAGTCTTCGACCGTCTTGGGCGCCTTGCCGCGCCCGACGAACTCGTTGTTCGGCAGAAGTGCCGACATGTAGGGAATGGCGTTCCAGCCGGCGAATTCCTTCACCACGAGCGGATGCTTGTGGAAGGCGTTGTGCACCTTCTCCTGCACCGTGGTGTCGGGGATGGGCAGAAACGGCAAATCGAGCGCGGAATAGACCGGCAGTTTCTCGGGATGATAGGAGGCGCAGATGTTGGTCATCTCGAGGCTGCCGACCTTGAGCGAGTCCAGCAGTACCTTGGGGTTGCCGAAGCTCTCGTAGCCGATCTGGATCTTGAACTTGCCGCCGGTGCGCTCGTCCATGAACTTCTTGAGGGTCTCGACGTTCTGGGTGGCGGCGCGCGGCTTGCCCCAGGCCCCCAGCTTCCACCGCACGTCAGGCCCGTCGACGATCGGTGCCTGGGCAAACGCGTTACCGGACCACGCAACCACGCTTGCTGCCACGACGGCAGCGACGGTTAAGCCCTTGTGACGGCTCATGGGTGTCTCCTGGGTGTTGCCTCCGAAAGCTTTTCTCTATCTTTGGTCGGCCATTCGCGTGGCTGACGGTGAAAAGCCTACCTCATCGGGGGCCAACGCGGTAGCGACGGCCCGGCCCCGTCGCTAAGCTCCCGGCCGCATGATGGGGATGGCGAGGCGTTCGATAATCGGTGGGTTGCTGGCGGCAGGCGCGGGCGCCGGCGCGCGCGCGGGCGACTGGCCGGCGCGGTCGGTGGCCTGGATCGTGCCGTTCCCACCCGGCGGCGGCTCCGACATGTTCGCCCGGCCGATCGCCGCTCATGTCACCGACCGGCTCGGCCAGACGATGGTGATCGACAACAGGAGCGGCGCTGGCGGCACACTGGGCACGGCCGTCGCGGCCCGTGCGCCGGCCGATGGCTATTCCCTGCTGGTCGGCGACACCGGCCTCACCTACGC
>JAUXRT010000470.1 GCA_030681635.1 Reyranella sp. | reverse complement strand
GGGTTGAACGCCAAGCTGCCGGAGATCTACGTCAACGGCGACCTCGAACACCGCATCCCCGGCAATCTCAACATCAGCTTCGCCCATGTCGAGGGCGAGTCACTGATGATGGGCATCAAGAACCTGTCGGTGTCGTCCGGCTCGGCCTGCACCTCGGCCTCGCTCGAGCCCAGCTACGTGCTGCGCGCGCTCGGCGTCGAAGAGGAGATGGCGCACACGTCGCTGCGGATCGGCCTCGGCCGGTTCACGACCGAGCATGAGGTCGACACCGCCGTCGAAGAGCTGGTGCACCACGTCACCAAGCTGCGCGAAATGAGCCCACTCTGGGAAATGTCCCAGGAGGGAATCGACATCAAGTCCATCGAATGGGCCGCCCACTAGCTACTAGCCACTGGGCCCGTCGAAGGTTTGAAGCAGGATTTTGAGGAGAGTGTCATGGCATACAGCGAAAAGCTGCTCGACCACTACGAGAACCCCCGCAACATCGGCTCGCTCGACAAGAACGCCGAGGATGTCGGCACCGGTCTGGTCGGTGCGCCGGCCTGCGGCGACGTCATGAAGCTGCAGATCAAGGTCGGCGCCGACGGGCTGATCGAGGATGCCAAGTTCAAGACCTTCGGCTGCGGCTCGGCGATTGCGTCCAGCTCGCTCGTCACCGAGTGGGTCAAGGGCAAGACCATCGACGAGGCCGAGACGATCAAGAACACCGACATCGCGCGCCACCTGGCGCTGCCGCCGGTGAAGATCCATTGCTCGGTGCTGGCCGAGGACGCGATCAAGGCGGCGATTGCCGACTATCGTGCCAAGGCCGGCAAGAAGGACGAACCCCAGGAAGCTGCCAAGTAGGCAGCGCCAAGTCAGGTAGCCGAAGATTTCGGAGCAGAGCGTCATGAGCACGACCGAGACGTCCCCGCCAGCCGCCGCAGTGGCATCGGCTCCCGCACCCGCCGCGCCGCGCGTCCGCCGGCCGCGTCCGCAGGTGATGTCGGTGACGACGGCCGCCGCCGAGCGCGTCAAGGCGCTGATCGACGGCCGCGGCAAGCCGACCGCCGGTATCCGCATCGGCGTGCGCACCAAGGGCTGCTCGGGGATGAGCTATACGCTCGAGTTCGCCGACGCCCAGCAGCCGATGGACGAGGTTGTGGAAACCGGCGGTGTGAAGCTGCTGATCGATCCCAAGGCCTCGCTGTTCCTGATCGGCACCGAGATGGACTACGTCGAGGAGAAATTGAAGTCGGGCTTCGTGTTCACGAACCCGAACGAGAAGGGCCGCTGCGGCTGCGGCGAATCCTTCCACGTCTGAAGTAGAACCATGGATCACTTCGCGCGGCTGGGATTGCCGGCGGCGCTCGATCTGGAGCCCGCGACGCTCGACCGGGTCTATTTCGCGGCGCAGCGGCAATGGCATCCGGATCGCTTCGTCGGCCGCCCGCCTGAAGAGCGGGCACGGGCGTCGACCGAAGCGGCGGGGCTGAACGACGCCTATCGCATCCTGAAGGATCCGTTGTCGCGGGCCTTCTATCTTGCCGAACTGAACGGCGTCGAATTGCCGGGCGACGGCAAGACGATCGACGATCCCGACCTTCTGATGGAGGCCATGGAAGCGCGCGAGGCGCTGCATGAGGCGGCCACGCCGGAGGCGGTCGATACGTTGGCCGTACAGGCACGCCAGGACATGCAACAGGCGCTAAATGGGCTCGGGACTTTGTTCTTGCGCCATGACAACGCTGCCATCAGAAAGGCGCTCCTTCGCTTGCGCTACCTCGACAAGTTTGCCGAGGAGGCGCGCGCCAGGCGCACAAATCTGCAACGAGTGAAGGCATGAGTTTGCTGGAAATCCACGAGCCGGGTGAAACGCCGCTGCCGCATGCCGGCGAGGCCTCGCTTGCGGTCGGCATCGATCTCGGCACGACCAACTCGGTGGTTGCCATCGCGCGCCAGGGCGTGCCGGCAGCGCTGCACGACGAGGCCGGCGAGGCGCTGGTGCCCTCGGTCGTGGCCTATCCCGACGGCGGTGGCGTGCTGGTGGGTGAGGAGGCGCGCCTCGTGATGGCGCGCGAGCCCCGCAATGCCGTGGCCTCGATCAAGCGCCTGATGGGACGGGGCGCGGCCGACCTTCATACAGTGGCCGGCGTCCTGCCCTATGAGATCGAGCCGGGCAGCGGCCAGACCGA
>JAUXRT010000668.1 GCA_030681635.1 Reyranella sp. | reverse complement strand
GTGGGTGAAGTGGGTGACGAACCGGCCGTTGCGGTCGAGCAGGTAGACGATCGAGGAGTTGTCCATCAGGTAGGGGCCGCCATCTTTTCCCGGGACCTTTTGGTAGTAGACGCGAAAGGCGCGGGCGACGTCAGCCACCTGCTGCGGCGTGCCGGTGAGGCCAATGAAGGTCGGCCCGAAGTTAGGCACGTAGCCCTTCAGCAGTGCCGGCGTGTCGCGCTCCGGATCGACGGTGATGAAGACGAGATTCACTTTCTTCTCGGCATCGGGCCCGAGCTGCTCGACCGCCGTCTCCATCAGCAGCAGCGAGGTCGGGCAGACGTCGGGACAGTAGGTGAAGCCGAAGTAGATCAGCGTCGGCTTGCCCTTGAGGCTGTCGCTGGTGACGGTACGCCCGTCCTGGTCGACCAGCGTGAAGGGTCCGCCGATGCTGGGACGGCCGCCCTGGACGGCATCCCAGCCGATCCAGCCGGCGGCGACGGCGAGGGTTGCAATCCAGACGCCGAGCAGGACTTTCATGGTACGCGACATGGCCGGGAACATGGGCCGGGCCGGGCGGCTCGACAAGCCGGACCACTGGTCGCACAAGAGGAATTGATGAGCGCCGATCTCGTCCTTCTGGCGCATGCCGCCGACTACGCCGCCCGCCAGCACATCGGCCAGCGGCGCAAGGGCGAGCGCGCCGAGCCCTACATCAACCACCTCACCGAAGTGGCGGCTTTGCTCGCCGAGGCGACCGACGGCTCCGATGTCACGCTGTTGGCCGGCGGCTTGCTGCACGACACGCTCGAAGACACCGACGCGACCTACGAGGAGCTGGAGCAGCGTTTCGGCCCCGAGGTCGCGGCGCTGGTGGCCGAGGTGACGGACGACAAGTCATTGCCCAAGGAAGAGCGCAAGCGCCTGCAGATCGACAAGACGCCGTCGAAGTCACGGCGGGCGAAGCTGCTGAAAATCGCCGACAAGACGTCCAACCTGCGCAGCATGGTCAGCAGCCCGCCCAAGGGATGGACGCCAGAGCGTCTGCGCGACTACGTCGGGTGGGCCGAACAGGTCGTGCGCTCGTGCCGCGGTCTCAATGCCGTGCTCGATGCCGCGTTCGATCAGGCTTATGCCGATGCCAGGCGGCATCTCGGCTGAGGAGGACGGGTTGGCGGCACAGCGCATCGTGGTGCTTGGCGCCGGCTTCGCCGGCCTGTGGAGCGCAATCGGTGCGGCCCGCGCACTGGATGAGTTGGGCGTCGGCGCCGACCGGGTCGAGATCGTGGTGATCGACCGCACGGCCTGGCACTCGATCCGCGTGCGCAACTACGAAGCCGATCTCGACGGCACGCGCGTCGCCTTGGACAGCGTGCTGGGCCCGATCGGCGTCCGTCGTCTAGAAGGCGAGGTGAGCGCCATCGACGTCAGGCAACGGATCGTCACCTACCAATCGGGCGGCGCCTCGCGGGACATTGCCTACGACCGCTTGGTCTTTGCGCTGGGCAGCCGCCTCGCCCATCCGCCGATTCCGGGCTTGAGCGATCATGCCTTCGATGTCGACACGCATGCGGGCGCCGTTCGGCTCAACGCCCATATCGCCGGCTTGTCGAAGCAGTCCGCGTCGCCCGGCCAGTCGACCGTGCTCGTGGTCGGCGGCGGCCTGACCGGCATCGAAGCGGCGGCCGAGATGCCCGGCAAGCTGCGCGCCGCCGGCATCGCGTCGCCCCGCGTCATCCTGGCCGATCATGCGCCGCGCATCGGTGCCGACATGGGCGCGGGTGCCCAACCCGTCATCGACCAAGCCCTTGGCGCTCTTGGCGTGGACATGCGCGGCGGCGTCTCGGTCGCTTCCGTCGACGCGGAGGGCGCGACCCTGGCGACCGGTGAACGCATCGCCGCCGCCACCGTGGTCTGGTGTGCCGGCATGCAGGCCCATCCGCTCACGGCCCAGTTCCCGGTCGAGCGTGACCGTCTGGGCCGCCTGCCGGTCGAGCCATCGCTCAAGATCAAGGGGCTCGCGGCCGAATTTGCCGCCGGTGACTGCGCCTGGCTGCTGGTCGACGATATCCATTGTTCGGTGATGTCGTGCCAGCACGGAAGGCCGATGGGTCGTTTCGCCGGCCACAATGTCGTCTGCGACCTGCTGGGCCGGCCGTTGCTGCCGCTCCGGATCGATTGGTACACGACGATCCTCGATCTCGGTCCATGGGGCGCCGTCTACACCGAGGGCTGGGAGCGAAAGCTTGTGTCGCAAGGTGCCGCTGCCAAGCGTACCAAGGAGATCATCAACCGCGAGCGCATCTATCCGCCGCGGTCGGGCGATCGCCGGGCGATCCTCGATGCCGCGGCGCCCACGGTGCAGGCGCCGCCCATCCGATTTGGCTAAGCTCGTTTCGGTTGAGGGAGGACACGATGTTCTACGATGCCGCCAAGCGCGACCATGGGCTGCCACAGGATCCGTTGAAGGCGCTGATCGTGCCGCGGCCGATCGGCTGGATCTCGACCATGGATGCCCAGGGCCGGGTCAATCTCGCGCCCTACAGTTTCTACAACGGCGTCGGCGAGTTCCCGCCGATGGTCTACTTCTCGACCACCGGCACCTACGG
>JAUXRT010000664.1 GCA_030681635.1 Reyranella sp. | reverse complement strand
CCCGCCTCCTCCTCGAGAACATCGATGGTCTCGCGGTCGGCGTCCCTTGTATGGACGATCAGCGGCAGGCCGGTTTGCCGCGACGCCGCGATATGGGCACGGAAGCTCTCCACCTGCACGACGCGCGGACTGAGCACGTAGTAGAAATCGAGCCCCGACTCGCCGAACCCGATGACCATCGGAAGCATCGTGGCCTCGATCAGCCGGTCGGGCGTGCGCTGCCCCTCCTCTTTCGCCTCGTGCGGATGAACACCGACCGAGCACCAGACGTGCTCGTGGCGCTCGGCAATGGCACGCACGCGCTCGAACTGGTCGAGCCGCGTGCCGATCGTGAGCATGCCGCCGACGCCCGCCGTCCGGGCGCGTGCCAGCACCCCCGCCTCGTCGCCGGCAAGCTCGGGAAAGTCGAGATGACAGTGGCTGTCGATCAGCATGTCAGCTTGCCGCGGCCGCCGGTTCGACGAAGCGCGGGAACACGCCCTGCGGCTTGGGCAGCTCTGTTCCCGGCGTGAGTTCGCGGTCGAACGCCGCGAAGGTCCGCGCGTCGGCCGGGACGGCGAGCTGATCGAGGATCTTGCCCGTCGAGTCGGGCATGAAGGGCTGCACCAGAAGCGTCACCCGCCGGATGGTCTCGGCCAGGACCCACAGCACCGTGTCGCGGCGCACCGGGTCGGTCTTGGCAAGCGCCCAGGGCGCTTGCGCATCGACGTAACGGTTGGCGTCGGCGATCACCTCCCAGATCGAGGTGAGCGCGCGATGGAAGGCTTGCTCATCGAACTCGGCTCGCACGGCACCAAGCAACCCCTTGGCTCGATCGAGCAGCGCAGTGTCGGCGTCGACCAGCGTGCCCTTGGCCGGCACCTTGCCATCGCAGTTCTTGGCGACGATCGACAGCACGCGCTGACACAGGTTGCCATAGGCGTTGGCGAGGTCGGCATTGAGACGGCCGATCAGCGCGCGACGCTGGAAATCTCCATCGTTGCCGAAGGGGACTTCACGCAGCAGGAAGTAGCGAAACGGGTCGAGCCCGAATTCCGCCGTCGCAGCCACTGGATCGATGGCATTGCCCAGCGACTTGGAAATCTTCTGGCCTTCGGTCGTCCACCAGCCGGAGGCGAAAACGCGCTTCGGCGGCGCCACGTCCGCCGCCATCAGGAATGCCGGCCAGAACACGCAATGGAAGCGGATGATGTCCTTGCCGATGATGTGCAGGTCGGCCGGCCAGAAGCGCCACAGCGGGTTGCCCTCGTCGGGATAGCCGCACTCGGTGATGTAGTTGGTGAGTGCGTCCAGCCAGACGTACATGATGTGCTTGGGATCGCCTGGCACCGGGATGCCCCAGGAAAAGCTGGTGCGCGACACCGACAGATCCTGCAGGCCACCCTTCACGAAGCTGATGATCTCGTTGCGCCGGCTTTCCGGGGCGATGAAGCGCGGATTCTTGTCGTAGAACTCGAGCAGCCGGTCGCCCCAGGCCGAGAGCTTGAAGAAATACGACGGCTCCTCGACCCATTCGACTTCGTTGCCGACCGGACCGGCCCGGCGCTTGCCGTCGGTGCCGACCTCGGTTTCGCTCTCAGCGTAGAAAGCTTCGTCGCGCACGGAATACCAGCCGGCGTACTTGCCGAGATAGATGTCGCCGGCGGTGACGAGCTTCTCCCACAGTGCCTGGCAGGCGGCGTAGTGGCGCTTCTCGGTCGTGCGGATGAACCCGTCGGGGCTGAAATTCATGACGCCGATGAGGTCGCGGAACGACTGGCTGACCTTGTCGGTGAAGGCCTGCGGCGACAATCCGGCGGCCTCGGCGGCCTTCTCGACCTTCTGGCCGTGCTCGTCGGTGCCGGTGAGGAAGTGCACGTCGTAGCCGTCGAGGCGCTTGAAACGGGCCATCACGTCGCACGCCAGCGTCGCGTAGGCATGCCCGATATGGGGCACGTCGTTGACGTAATAAATCGGCGTGGTGACGTAAAAAGTACTGCGACCCGACATGATGACCGAACTCCGAACCGTCGCCCTTCCCGCGCCACCCTTCCGGGGACGCCGGGTTCAGCGCTTCAGCGCATCGCCGTTTGGAGAGCCAGGAAGCTGCCGAGAACCGTTTGCTTGCGGTCGAGATTGACGGCATCGGCTCGGGACAACAGATGGGCGATCTTTTCCCACGCCTCCATCCAGCGATCAAGGCTGGCGGCGGCGAGCAAACGCCCGTTCAGCCCACCCTCCGATGGCACGATGGCTGCAGCTTCCGTGCCCAGCGCCCAGTGTCGGGCAAGGCCCTTCAGCCAGCCATCGAACAGGTAGTTGAGAGACCGCCAGTCCGCGTTGGCCTCCTCGCCGCGCTTGGCGAATCGCTCGGCGAAGGTGTGCAGGCGCGGCATGTCGAGATCAGGCAGTGTCGCCAGCACTTCGATCATCTCGCGGTAGAGGTCGAGGCTCCCAGCCCCGGCGAGCTCCAGTGCACGCCCAATGCTGCCTTCGGCCAGTCGTGCCAGGGCGATCCTCTCCTCGGGCTTTGTTCCCGGCGCATAGTCGCCGACCAGGCCCACGACGGTCTCGTCCGCCAGCGGCTGCAGCGCCAGCCGCCGACAGCGCGAACGGATCGTGGGCAGCAGGCGTCCAGGGGCATGCGCCACGATCAGCAGGACGGCGTTGGGCGGCGGCTCCTCAAGGATTTTCAGGACCGCGTTGGCGCTGTTGCGATTCATCTCGTCGGCCGAATCGACGATGGCGACGCGCCATTGGCCCATCGCCGGTGTCATGTGCATGAAGGCGCCGAGTCCGCGCACGTCATCGACGGCGATTTCGGCGCGCATCCGGCCGGTATCGTGATTGACGGCGCGCCTTAGGTGGAACAGGTCGGGATGGGAGCGCGCGTCGACGAGCCCCCTGCCCGGCGCGTCCTGTGGGACGTCGAGATTCGTGGGCCCATCGCCGAACAGGCCGCCCTGCTGCTGGCCGCACAGGAGGAAGCGCGCGAATCGCCAGGCGAGCGTCGCTTTGCCGATGCCGCGTGGCCCGGTTAGCAGCCAGGCGTGATGCAGGCGTCCGCTTTGCTGGGCGGCCAGCATCGTCTTTTCCGCATCGTCATGACCGACCAGACGCTGGCTGCGCCACGGCGGCGGCCAGTCATAGGGCCACTCCAGCTTTTCGAGCTCGGCCGGATCCGCACTGGTCTTGCCCCTGGCCATCGCCTCAGGTGTCCAGGCGGCTGGTCACGGCCTCGGCAATCGCTGCCTCGATGGCGTCGATGTCTCGGCTGGCGTCGATTACGACGCAGCGTTCGGGATCGACCGCGGCGATATCGAGGAAGCCGGCCCGGACGCGTTCATGGAAGGCGACCGGCAGGTTCTCATAGCGGGTTTCCGTGCCGCGTCGCGCCGCCGCCCGCGCCAGGCCGGTCTCGACCGGCAGGTCGAGGATCAGCGTGAGATCGGGGCGGAATTCGCCGACGGCCATATCGTAGAGTCCACCCAGCATCGTGCGATCGGCGCCGTGCCCGTAACCCTGGTAGGCCATGGTCGAATCGGCGAAGCGGTCGCTGATCACCCAGGCACCGCGCTTCAGGGCCGGCCACACGGTCGACCGCAGGTGATCTCGCCGGGCGGCAAAATGCAGCAACGCCTCGGTGACACCGTCCCAGCGCTCGGCAGGCCCTTCGACTAGCAGCTTGCGCACCAGCTCGGCGCCAGGCGCCCCGCCAGGTTCCCGCGTTGCCACGACCTCATGCCCTCGGCTTCCCAGCCATTTCTTGAGGCGCAGAACCTGGGTCGACTTGCCTGCCCCCTCGCCGCCTTCCAGCGTGATGAAACGCCCCGACGCGGGGGCGGTCACGACAGCCAGCCGAACAGATAATGCTGGATCATCGTGGTGACGCGGCCGACGACGCCCATGCGGGCGACATCCGCACCGATTTCGAGGGGATATTCGATGACCCTGCCATCGGGCAGCGTCACCGAGGCGCTGCCGACCTTGGTGCCTTTCACGAGCGGTGCGGGCAACGGACCGTCAAACCGCGCCACCACACGGGGTGACACAGCCTGCCCGGCGGGCGCCGTGACGAGGACGGGGCGCCCGACAACGAGCGCCACCTTGTCCTGGGCGCCCAGCCAGACCGGCGCCTCCACAACGGTATCGCCGGCGCGGAAGATCGTCGTGTTGGTAAATTCGCGGAACCCCCACTCCATCAGGCGCGATGTTTCCTGCGCGCGCTCGGCCATGGAGGCGAGGCCATTGACCACCAGGATGAGTCGGCGGCCGTCGCGCACCGCCGACGTCGCCTGGCCATAGCCACCCTCCTCGGTGTGGCCGGTCTTCAGGCCGTCGGTGCCGGGCGTGATCTTGAGCAGGCGATTGCGGTTTTCCTGTCGGATATTGTTGTAGGTCCAGTTGCTCTCCGAATAGTAGCGGTAGAACTTCGGGTAGTCGTCGATCGTGCGCCACGAGAGCACCGCGAGGTCGCGCGCCGTGGTGTGCTGGCCTTCGGCGGGCCAACCGGAGGCGTTCTTGAACACCGTCTTGTTCATGCCGAGTTCGCGCGCGCGCTTGGTCATGCGCTCGGCGAAGCTCTCTTCGCTCCCCGACAGGCCTTCCGCGATGACCACGCAGGCGTCGTTGCCGGACAGGATGATGATGCCCTTGATCAGATCCTCGACGGACACCTCGCTGCCGAGTTCGAGGAACATGCGCGATCCGCCCATCGCTCTTGCCCGCTCACTCACCCGGAAGCGCGAATCGAGTTTTAGGCGGCCGGCGGCGAGTTCCTCGAAGATGATGTAGATCGTCATCATCTTCGACATCGACGACGGCGGCATCGGCTGCTCGGCATCCTTGAACAGCATCACTGTCGACGTTTGCGGGTCAACCATGAAGGCTTGCCTGGCAAGAGTGCCGATGCCGACCTGCGACGGTGGCAGCGCTTCGGTCTTTGCCGCCGCGGGAGGTGCCGCGGGCTTGGTGGAAGTCGCCGGAGGCTTGGCCTTGGCAGGCGGCTTGGCCGGCTGCGTCTGCTGTCGCCGCGGCGGGTCCGCCTGCTGGGCGTAAGTCACGGTCGCGGCGCTGGCGAGGACGGCCGCCGCGGCGAAAAGCGCCATCACAGGGCGCAGTCGATCAATCGCCAACAACACGGGCATCACCATAACCTGACCGCTTCAGCCGGTCGGCGACAATGCCGGCGGCGTCGGAGGTCGTATAGGGCCCCAACCGGACCCGATAAATATCGCGCCCGCTGGCTGAAGCCTGTGAAATCTCCGAGGACCCGTAGCTGCGCACCGCATCGCGCTGGCGTCCGGCATTCTCGGCCGTCGAAAAGGAGCCGGTCTGGACGTAGAAGCCGCCTCCCGACGGTGTTGGCGCCGCCGATGCCAGAGACGCAATCGTGGGCCCGCCCCTGCCCGAGGGCGCGCCCGAAGGTGCCATTGTCTGTTCCTGCGCGACGGCGGAGGAGCGGGGATTGGCCGGCCATCCCGCTTGAACCTGCGTCGACGGAGGCGCCGCCGCCGGCTGCGCTGTCGCCATGACCTGCTGCGGCTGCTGTGGTGCCGGCGCCTTGCCGGAAGCCAGTCGCGCGAGCGCCTGGTGCTGCTCGGCCGGTCCGCCGCCGTTGATTGCGACATCCTTCACCGCCAGGCTTTCGGCCTGGAGCTGTTCGATCCTCACCCTTGCCGTGCCATTGCGAATAACGTCGAGTTCCTGGGCGGCAGTGCGCGACAGGTCGATCACCCGGTTGCTCGCGAACGGGCCGCGGTCGTTGATCCGGACCACGGTCGACAGGCCATTGGAGAGGTTGGTCACCCTGACGATCGACGGCATCTGCAAGGTACGGTGCGCCGCCGTGCGGTCGGCCTGGTCGTAGCGCTCGCCATTGGCCGTCGACTTGCCATGGAAACCCGGCCCGTACCAAGAGGCTACGCCTGTCTCGACATGGTTGAAATCTTCCTTCGGCGTATAGGTGACGCCGTCGATCTTGTAGGGCGCCCCGACCTTATAGGCGCCCCGCTGCGCGGCGGCCCCGCCCTTGCTACCCGACGTCGAGCCGCAGGCGCCCACGGTGGCGACAACCAGCACGGCACAGCAGGCGCGGGCGAGCGTGGCAGGAAAAAAACGTGTACTTACTAAGTCTAGCCGCATGACGGCGACATCATACATCATCTTGGGCGGCGGGTGGAGCCACCTCGTTTCAGGGGGGTCACGCCGCGATCCGGTCCGAGAGCAGTCCAACGGCCAGGGCAAAGAAATCTGACTGGTTCCAGCGCAGGATGGCGCGGAAATTCTCGGTGGTCCGGAAGGTCGGTCCGCCGGCGCCGGCCGGCCGGACGATGCGGGTGCCCTGCCCCGCCGCCGTTCCCGCCGGCACTTCCTCGCCCCAGCCGAGGCCCGGCCGCCAGCCCACGCGACGGAGGTAGTTCACGATCGAGGCGAAGACGTCGACCTTGTTGGTCCAGATGTCCATCCGGCCATCGCCATCACCGTCAGCCGCGTAGGCGACGAAGCTGGTCGGAATGAACTGGCACTGGCCCATGGCGCCGGCCCATGACCCCTTCATCGCATGCAGGCCGACATGGCCCTGCGACAGGATTTTCAGGGCCGCGATGAGCTGGGCCCGAAAGAACTGGGCGCGAAAGTTGTTGTAGACCAGTGTCGCGAGCGCCGGCACGACCTCGAAATCGCCGAGGCGCGTGCCGTAGTTGCTTTCGATCCCCCACAAGGCCACGACGACCGATGCCGGAACGCCTGCGGGCATGGCGAAGCGGTCGATGGCGCTGCGGTTCTCCGTCAGGAGCGCCCGGCCACGGCTGATCCGCTCGGGCGAGACGACGAGTTCCTGATAGCGCTCGAACGTCATCTTGAATTCGGGCTGATTGCGCGCGAGCTCCATCACGCGCGGGATTTCCTCGATGTTGTCGAGCGCGGCCGCGAGCGTGCTCTCGTCCACGCCGGCGCGCGCCGCCTCGGCGCGCACGCCGCGCAGCCACGCGGCAAACTTGGGGTCGCTCGTCTGGGCCAGGGCCGGCAGGGGCATGAGTGCCGCCATGGCACATAGCTTTCGTCGATTGATCATGAGCGGCCGTGGGGTGAAGCGGAGGGAGGAACCATATTCATGTCCCGGCAATTCTAGCAGGAT
The DNA here is from genome assembly GCA_030681635.1 of Reyranella sp. Taxonomy (GTDB): domain Bacteria; phylum Pseudomonadota; class Alphaproteobacteria; order Reyranellales; family Reyranellaceae; genus Reyranella. The sequence continues at coordinate 8,794 of JAUXRT010000664.1, read as the reverse complement.
TCATGGCGACAATCGGGATATGTACCGGCCGCTCGGGACGGAGTAACAAGCGCATCCCGGATGGGTGGCCGAGCGGTTTAAGGCACCGGTCTTGAAAACCGGCGTGGGTTCACGCTCACCGTGGGTTCGAATCCCACCCCATCCGCCATCTACCCGACCAGGCGCCACGCCCGCGCTCCCATGGCGATCGCACGTCCGGCGAGCATGCCCGCGCACACCATTGCCGCCAATGCCGCGGGAAAGCGCCAAGCCATTCCGGGAGGGCCTGCAACTGCTCCAGCAATATCGACGACAACTGCTGCGGTCAGCGCGACCGCTATCCAGACCTGGGCGCGCATGCCAGGAGGACGCACCACACGCCAGAATCTTTCGACTTTCAGGGGGATGGTGAGGCCGCGCGTGCCGCCGATGGCGAGCCCACCGAAGAAAGCCGCCATGAAAGGCCATATCGGCTGCCTGGTCGAAAGCTGGATCAGCATCAGGATGAGCGCCGGAACGAGTGCTGCAGCGGGCGCCCTGAGCAACCGGTCGAGCTTGACGATCTTGTCCTTGGTCTCCTGCCACGCAAAGTGGATGCATGCCGCGGCACTCAAGGCGAGGAGCAGGTGCAGGATGTTGACGGACTTGGACATCTAGCCGGCTTGTCGTCTCAAAGTCTGGCCGGCAGCCCTAGTTCACGCCATATCGCGCGAACTCCTCGGCGACGTTCGGCTGCAAGCCCTTGGCCGTCAGGATGTCGGCCTCGCCGCCCGCCTTGTCGCCGGTCTTCACCTTCGCCAAGCCGCGCCCGTAGTACGCGCGAGCGCGCTGGGGATCGATGGCCAGTGCGGCGTCGTATTCGGTGATCGCCTTTTTATATTGGTGCAATTTCAGCTCGATGAGCCCGCGATTGATGCGCACGAAGGAATCCTGGGGCTCGAGATTCAGGGCTTCGGCGCAGTCAGCCTGCGCCTGGGTCAGGTTCTTGCCGAGGACCGCGTGGGCCATGCAGCGGTTGTTGAGGGCCGGCACCATCTTCGCGTCCAGGCGAAGCGCGTCGGTGTAGTCGGTGATCGACTTTTCGTAGTCGCCCTTGCTGAAGTAGGCGATCCCGCGGTTGAGGAAATTGGTGGGGTCCTTGGGGCGCAGCTTGATCACCTGATTGAGATCCTCGATGGCCTTGTCGTAGTCGCCGGCCCCCGAATAGATGCTCGCCCGGCTACCATAGAAGCGGGCGTTCGTGGGGTCGGTGCGGATCGCATCGGTGATTTCTTCGAGCGCGTGCGCGGTATCGCCGCGAAGCGCGTAGACGAGCCCCAGATAGTAATGGGCAGTCGGGTCGCTCGGACTCAGTTTCACGGCGTCGCTGACGTCGGAGATCGCCTGCGGGAAATCCCGTTTCAATGCATAGGCGTAGCCACGCTGGGTAAGCGCGCTGAAATTGTCGGGGCTGAGCTTGAGCGCCGCGTCGAAGTCGGCAATGGCGGCGTCGATCTTGTTCTGGAAGACATAGGCCATGCCGCGATTGATGAATGTCAGCGGCTCCTTGGGATCGATCTTGATCGACTCGGTATAGTCGGCGACCGCATTGTCGTAGTCGTCGATGCGATGGTAAGCGGTGCCGCGCTCGAAATAGGCGAACGCCATGCCCGGCGCCAGCCGGATTGCCTCGTCGAGATCCTTGACGGCCTGAGCGGTATCCCCCTTCTTCAGGTAGGTCGCGCCCCGTCCGAGGAAGGCGCGAGGCTCCTTGGGATTGATCTGCATGGCCATCTCGAAGTCCTTGAGGGCTTCGTCATATTCCTGCTTGTCGACCTGGGCCATGCCGCGCTGGTAGTAGGCATTTGCCACCTGATCCGCGGCCTGCGCTTTCTCGCCGTCCATGGCGCCCGGGCCCTCCTTGCGAAGCCGGAGGATCTCGGCGGTCTGCATGCCGAGCTTCAATGCCTCGGTGAAATCGGCGATGGCGCGATCGGGATTGTTCTTCTGACGATAGGTGACGCCGCGGTTGACGAGCGCGTTCACCTCCTTGGGGTTGAGCTTGAGCGCTGCATCGAAGTCGGCGATCGCGTCGTCGAACTTGCCCTTCTTCGTGTAGAGGACGATGCCGCGGTTGACGAGCGGCGTCGGATCCTTGGGCGTGAGCTTGTTGGCGGCGGTGTAATCTTCGATCGCCGCATCGGCGTCGCCGATGCGGTGATAGGCAATTCCCCGCTGCATATGGGTGAACGCCTGTCCCGGCGACAGCTTGACCGCTTCGTCGAAGTCGGCAATCGCCTTCTTCAGATCGTTCTTGTACATGTAGGCGGCGCCGCGGCCGACCCACGACGAACCGTCGGTCGGGTTGAGGCGGATCGCCTCGGTGAAATCCGCGATGGCCTGGTCGTACGAGTTCTTGTCGTAGTAGGACAAGCCGCGCTGGAAATAGACGAAGGCCGCCTGAAGCGCGATCCGGTGCTGGTCCTTGGATTGCGGCGCCAACTGGCTTGTCACCGAGTCCGGCAGAAGATTGGCGCGCACCGGTTCGATCTTGGGCGGCAGAAGCTTGATCGCATCGGTGAAGTCGGCGATTGCCTTGTTGAGGTCGCCCTTCTTCCTCTGGACGATCCCGCGGTTGATATAGGCGCTGATTTCGCGGGGATTGATCTTCAATGCTGCGGTGAGGTCGGCGATCGCACCCTCGTTGTTGTCCTTTCGGGTGTAGAGGACGACGGCGCGGTTGATCAGCGGATAGGTCTCCCGCGGCGCGAGGCGGATGGCATCGCTGTAGTCGATGATCGCCCGGTCGGCTTCACCGATGGTCTGGTAGACGACGCCGCGCTGCGTATAGAGATAGGGATTGGTCGGCGCCGCGTTGATCGCCTCGTTGAAGATTCGAATCGCTTCCCTGAAATCGGCCTTGGAGCGCGCAGGGCTGCCGGCCCCGCTCTCCGACAGGCCGCGATTGAGGTAGGCCAGAGCCAAGGGGCCGCCAACGAGCGAACCCTTCTTGATCGCCTCCGTGCACGCGATGACCTTTTGGGCCGCGTCCGCACCGGTCAACCCGTTGCAGACGTCCACTGGGTTGGGCTCGGCCTGCTGCGCCGGTTTGGCCGGCGCCTGACCGTAGGCCGGTGGAGGAGCCCACCCAAGCAGACTGGCGCTTGCCGCACAGGCAACCGCGCCAAGCATCATGCGCCCGACAAGACCCCGCATAATCGTACCCCATGGCGCCGCGGACGGACCCCAATGCCGACCTGCGGTTCGGCCTCATAAGTGACAGCATTTTCCGACTTTTCAAGCGCCAGGAAGGCTCATGATGGTGGCGTCGGACACAATCACGCCACATCCGGCGGACGGCCGGTGAGAGCAATCGACGGGAAGCTCCGTCTTTGGCAAGCTCACCACGCAAAAAAAATGGAGGAAATGAAATGAACGAATTCAGGAGCGCCATCGGGCGCCGGACGATCGTGGCTGGCTTGGCCAGTGCCCTTGCCGCCCCCACTGTTGTTCGAGCCCAGGGGACCTACCCCAGCAAACCTGTGCGCTACATCAATCCCTTTCCGGCGGGCGGCGCCACCGACACGCTCTCGCGAATCTTCTGCGCCAAGATGTCGGAACTCTCCGGGCAGCAGTGGATCGTCGAGAACAAGGGCGGCTCCGGCGGCAATGTCGGTATGGATGTTCTCGCGAAGTCGGAGCCGGACGGCTACACGCTCGGCCTGGGCGGCGTCGCCAGCCACGCCATCGCACCGACGCTCTATGCCAAGATGCCGTTCAACGCCCGCGCGGATTTCACCTTTGTCTCCACCATGTGGTGGCTGCCCAACATGCTGGTGGTCAATCTCGAGGTGCCGGTGAAAGATGTGCCCGAGTTGATCGCGCTGCTGAAGAAAAACCCAGGCAAGTATTCCTATGCGTCGGCCGGTTCAGGCACGACGCTGCATCTGTCCGGGGAACTCTTCAAGATTCTGGCCGATGTCGACATGGTCCACGTGCCCTATCGCGGTGCCGCGCCCGGCATGCAGGATCTGCTCGCCGGGCAGGTTCACATGATCTTCGATAATATTCCCGGCTCCCTGGCGCAGTCTCGTGCCGGCAAGGTTCGGCCGATCGCCGTCACCTCGGCCAAGCGCACGCCGGTCGCGCCGGATGTGCCGGCCGTCTCTGAAACGTTGGCCGGCTTCGACATCGTATCGTGGACCACCCTTACCGGCCCGGCGAAGTTGCCGCCCAATGTCGTCTCTCGTCTCTCCGAACTCGCCAGGAAGGCGCTCGAGAGCGATGACTTGAAAGCCAAGTTCCAGGACCTCGGCGCCACCGCCTGGTGGCAGTCGCCGGCCGACACTTTGGCCTTCCGCGATGCTGAAGAGGCGCGCTTGGCGCCGGTCATTCGCAAGTCCGGGGCTCGGGTGGATTAGGACAATGCAAACCCTGTCCACAGCCCAAGCCGTCGTGTCGATGCTGGAAGTGAACGGCATCGACACGCTCTACTGCCTGCCCGGCGTCCAGAACGATCCGTTTTTCGACGCCTTGTACGACCGCACCAATGCCATCCGGCCCATCCATGCGCGGCATGAACAGGCCTGCGCCTACATGGCCCTCGGCCACGCCATGGCGACGGGCAAGCCTTCGGCCTATGTCGTCGTGCCCGGGCCGGGCTTCCTGAACACCACGGCGGCGCTGTCGACGGCCTATGCCGCCAATGCGCCGGTGTTCGCCCTTACGGGACAGATCCAGCAAGCCATGATCGGCCGCAACCTCGGTCAGTTGCACGAATTGCCCGATCAACTCTCCATCATGCGCGGTCTCACCAAATGGGCCGATCGTCTGCGGTCGCCGGCGGAAGCGCCGGGCATGATCAACGAGGCGTTCCGGCGCCTGCTTTCCGGCCGGCCGCGTCCGGTTGGCCTGGAATGCGCCCTGGATACCTGGGCACGGCGGGCGCCGGTCGAACTGATCGCCACCCCGGCCCAGGCCGATCCCTGCCCTGTCGACGAGGAGGCGGTGGAGCGCGCGGCCAAGCTGCTGGGCGCCGCCGAGCGTCCGATGATCGTGGTCGGCGGTGGCGCGCAGGCCGCCGGCGACTCTGTCCGGCTGATCGCCGAGATGCTCGACGCGCCGGTCATGACCGGCCGCATGGGCCAGGGCGTGATCGACGGGCGGCACAGGCTTTCCGTCACCATGCCGGCCGGTTACCGCTTCTGGGGCGAAGCCGATGTCGTGCTGGCCGTGGGAACACGCCTGCAGCCGCAGCAACAGAACTGGGGCCTCGACGATTCACTGAAGATCATCCGCATCGATGTCGACAGCGAGGAACTCGACCGCCAACGCAAACCCGAGATCGGCATCGTTGGCGACGCGGCCGCGACGCTGAAGGCGCTGGCCGACCGGCTGGCCAAGCACAACACCAGGCGCAACGGTCGCGCCGAGTCGGTTGCCGAGATGAAGGCGGCGGCCTCGAAGAGGATCCACGAGACGATTGCCCCGCAGATCGCCTACCTCGAGGCGATCCGCAAGGCGCTGCCGGAAGACGGTATCCTGGTCGATGAGCTGACCCAGATGGGCTACGCCGCCCGCCTCGCCTACCCGACCTACAGGCCGCGCACTTTCCTTTCGACGGGCTATCAGGGCACCTTGGGCTGGGGCTATGCCACGTCGCTCGGCGCCAAGAGCGCCAGGCCCGACACGCCGGTCGTGTCGATCAGCGGCGACGGCGGGTTCCTGTTCACGGCGATGGAAATGGCGACGGCCGCGCAGCACGGTATCGGCGTCGTGGCTGTCGTGTTCAGCGACGGTGCCTACGGCAACGTGCGGCGCATCCAGCAGCAGTCGTTCAACAACCGGACCATCGCCAGCGATCTGCGCAACCCCGACTTCGTGAAGCTGGCGGAAAGCTTCGGCCTCGATGCCGTGCGGGTAAAATCACCGGAGGAACTGGGCGCCGCGATCTCGCGCGGCATCGCCAGGGGCGGTCCGATGCTGATCGACTGCCCGGTCGGCCAGCTTCCCGACCCCTGGCCGCTGGTCCAGGTGCCGCGGATCAGGCCCCGTAAGTCTTGAGCACGCCGGGGTCGGGATCGCATCCCAGCCCCGGACCCGTCGGCACGGCGAAGCTGCCGTTCCTCGGCAGGATGAGGTCGCCGTAGAGGCTTGCCTCCAGGTCCATGTGATAGCGCTCGATCATGCCGCCCGGCGTCCCGCGTGCTGCCAGAAGATGTAGCGTCGCGAGGAAGCCCGGCCCGAAATAGGGCGAGTGCGGCATCAGGGTGACACCCGCGGCGTCGCACAGTACCGCCACTTTCAGAAACTCCGTGATGCCGCCCACCTTGGTGACGCTGGGCTGGGCGTAGTCGACGGCGCCGGCGGAGAGCATTTCGCGGAACTGGAAGGACGTGCAGAGATTCTCGCCGGCGGCCATGGCGACGCCGGTCCCGGCGCGCAGCTTGGCGATGGCGGTGAAGTCCTCCGGCGGGAAGATCGGCTCCTCCAGCCAGAAGAGATTGTACGGCCGCAGCTTCAGGGTCATGAGGCGCGCCTGCTCGGGCGTCCATGGGCAGTTGGTGTCGACCATGATCTCGACGCTCTCGCCTGCCGCCTCGCGCGCCGCCTTCACCTCGGCCTCTTCAGTCTCGTGCAGCTTGATGTGGCGATAGCCTTCGGCGACGGCTTGCGCGGTCCGCGCCGCGACCTTCTCGGGATCACGATACTTCAGCAGGCTGGCATAGGCCGGCAGCCCGTCGCGCCACGCGCCGCCCAGCAACTGGTGCAGCGGCATGTTGGCCGCCTTGCCGGCGATATCCCACAGCGCGATGTCGAGGCCGGACAGGGCGAAGATGGTGGCGCCGTAGCGGCCGAACAGGTGCATCTTCTGCTGCAGGTCGTAGGAGAGGCCCGCGATGTTGCGTGCGTCCTGGCCGATCGCCAGCGGCGCCACCATGCTGTGGAGTGCTACCTTCACCGCATCCGTACAGCCGTAGCAGAAGGCCTCGCCCCAGCCGACCAGGCCGGTGTCGGTCTCGACCCGCACCAGCAGGATGTTGTTGGTCGTCCAGGTCCGCAGGCCGTCACCCTTATGGCTGCCGCCGAAAGTGTAGGGCACCTTGACCGAGTGGCTGTCGATATGCGCGATCTTCATTCGACTTTCCCTTTTAGGCGGATGTCGGCCAGCAGTTTCTCGGCAAAAGCGGGGTCTGACAGTCTCTTGGATGTGAAGCGCGGATCGCGATGGGGCGCGTCGGCCAGGAAGTGGCTCGCCAGCCGGGCCGAGAGCGGTGGCGGCACCGTGTCGTTCTCCGGCATCTCGACCTCGGCCATGGCGAAGTAGGTCCGGCCGTCCTCGGTCTTGAAGAAATCGACGTCCCAGTGGAAGCGCCCGTCCGGCCACGAATAGCGCGTCTTGCGGAGCGATTCGCGGCGCTGGGTCCACAGGCGGTCGAAATCCGAGGCGATGATGTCGGTCTCGATCTCCACCACCTGTCCCTCGATCTCCCGCTTGTAGGTGAAGACATGCGCACGCTTGCCGTCGGCTTCCACCGACCGGATGCGCAGCCCGGGTGCATCGAGATAGGCCTGCCTCAGCAGGGAGCGCGTGACGCCGGGCACCTGCGCCAGCCGCGGCTCGAGCTTGCCGTCGTCGTCGAGGACAAATTTGCGTTCGTTTTCGATCGGCATGCTAGAATTGACACCATGGCCACACAGACGATCGACCAACTTCCGACGCCCTCCCTCATTCTCGACCGGGCGATCCTGCGGCGCAACCTCAAGCGCATGAGCGATCGGCTCCGCGACGCCGGCGTGATGCTGCGTCCCCACCTGAAGACCGCGAAATCGGTCCAGGTCGGCCGCATGGCTGTCGAGGGCCACGATGGTCGAATCACGGTCTCCACTCTGGCGGAAGCGCGTTACTTCGCCGATGGCGGCTTCAAGGACATTCTCTACGGCGTCGGCATCGTGCCGGCCAAGCTGCCGGCCATCACCGAACTGCGCCGCCGGGGCGTCAATCTGCGGGTGGTGACGGACAATCTGGCCGTTGCCGAAGCCATCGCCGCGGCCGCCAAGGGCGGCGACACCTTCTCCGTCTTCATCGAGATCGACAGCGGCGCCGGCCGCGCCGGCCTGCCGTTCCCCGAATTGCCGGGACTGCTCGACATCGCCAAGGTCCTGCACGCAGCACCCGGCGTCGACCTGGCCGGCGTCATGACCCATGCCGGCCACTCGTATCACCAGAGCACGGCCGACGGCCTTGCCGCCGTGGCCGAGCAGGAGCGCCGCGCGATCGTGGGCGCGGCCGAGGCGCTGCGTGCCGCCGGCATCCCCTGCCCGATCGTGTCCGGCGGCTCGACGCCGACCGCCATGCACTCGAGGGATTTCACCGGCATCACCGAGATGCGGCCGGGCGTCTATGTCTTCAATGATCTCGACCAGGAATTCATCGGCTCCTGCGGCGCCGGCGACCTCGCGCTCTCGGTGCTGGCCTCGGTGATCGGCCACTATCCGCACCGCAACCAGCTCCTGGTCGATGCCGGCGCGCTGGCGCTGTCCAAGGACATCAGCGCCCAGGAATTCCAGCCCAAAGTCGGCTTCGGCACGATCGCCGGCACCTCGACAACCGGCCTGGCGGTGGTGGATTGCTCGCAGGAGCACGGCTTTGTCGGTTCGGACGGCCCCCTGCCCTATGCCGACCTGCCGGTCGGTTCGCGGGTCCGCATCCTGCCCAATCACGCCTGCATCACCGCCGCGGCCTACGATCGCTACTACGTCGTCGACAGCGACCTCGACGGCGGCAAGTCGGTGGTCGACGTCTACGACCGCATCAACGGCTGGTGATCCTGTG
>JAUXRT010000657.1 GCA_030681635.1 Reyranella sp. | reverse complement strand
GGAGCTGGAAATCCATGTCGCCGGTCACGGCGTAGCAAGCCGCGACCTCGGGCCGGGCGCGGATCGCGGCTTCGAAGGCCTCGACGGTCTTCTCGGAATGATCGTCGAGCGTGACATGGACCAGGGCCTGCAGACCGAGGCCCATCGCCTGCGGCGACACGAGTGCGGCGTAACGGGCGATCACCCCCTCTTCCTCCAGCCGCTTCACACGGCGCTGGCAGGGCGTGGCCGAGAGCCCGACGCGGTCGGCGAGGTCGACGTTCGACAGACGGCCCTCGGCCTGCAGGGTCGCCACGATGCGTCTGTCGATGTCATCGAGCTCGATCATGGTTATATTCACTCTTAAATATCTATATCTTGGAGAATACCTCCAAAACCATCGGCATTACAGGCCATCTTCGCAAGGATTCACCCGCTCCCCGCCCTCATATTGAGGGCATGACCACAGCCCCCCTCGAACAGCTCCGTGGCGACTATGCCGGCATGGCGCCGGACTGGACCGTGCCGCAGCAGGCCGACCTCTACTCCGACGAGGAGCAGGCGGTGTGGCGGCTGCTGGTCGAACGCCAGAGCGCGCTGGCCCAACGCTATGCCTGCCGGGAATTCCTGGAGGGGCTGGAGACGCTGGGCATCGGCGACACGATTCCGGATTTCGCCGCGGTCAATGCGCGGCTGGAGGCGCTGACCGGCTGGCAGATCGTCGGCGTGCCGGGGCTGATCCCCGACGCCGCCTTCTACGACCATCTCGCCCATCGCCGATTTCCGGTGACGGTGTGGATCCGCAAGCGCGAGGAGATCGACTATCTGGTCGAGCCCGACCTGTTCCACGATTTCTTCGGCCACGTGCCGCTGCTGTCGAATCCGGTCTTCGCCGACTACATGCAGGACTACGGCCGGCGCGGCGTCGAGGCCGGGCCGAACGTCCATCTGCTGGCCAGGCTCTACTGGTTCACCGTCGAGTTCGGCCTGATCCGGACGACCGAGGGCCTGAAAGCCTACGGCGCCGGCATCCTGTCCTCGGCGGCCGAGGTGAAGCACGCGATCGAAGGAGAGGGCGTGGAGCGCCTCCCCTTCGACGCCACAGTGGCGATGCAGAAGCCCTACGAAATCGACAAGCTGCAGCCGACCTATTTCGTGCTCGAGGATTTCCGTCAGCTCGTGGATCGGCCGGCGACCCACTAGCGCAGCACGACCAACCCATCGACGGCAACCACGCCTTCACCCTCGCGCTTCACCAGCAGCGGATTGATCTCGGCTTCCATCACATCGGCAAAGGCCGCGTGCGCCAGGCTCGAGACGGCCGAGATCGTCCGCGCCAGTGCATCGACGTCGCCTCTCGGCAGGTTGCGATAGCCGCGGATGATGGCAAGACCCTTCACCTCGCCGATCATCTCCCGTGCCTCGGCCTCGTCGACCGGCGCGAGCCGCGTCGAGGCGTCCTTGTAAATTTCGGCCAGCACGCCGCCCAGGCCGACGGTGACGGTCGGTCCCACCAGCGGATCGCGGCGGAAGCCCAGGATCACTTCGGCGAGGCCGCGCTCCATCTTCTGGATCAGGAAGCCGTCGAGCTTCGCGTGCGGGGAATGCGCCTTCACGCGCCGCTCGATTTCTCGCGCGGCGACGGCGGCGGTCTGGCCATCCATCAGACCGAGGGCCACGCCGCCCGCTTCGGTCTTGTGCGCGATGTCGGTCGACAGGATTTTCAGCGCCACCGGTGCGCCGACCTCGGCCACCGCCGCCACGACTCGCTTGGCATCGGGGATCGCCAGCGACTTGGCCATCGGCACGCCAAGTGCTGCGAAGAGATCGGCGGCACGGCGCTCGTCGAAGCCGTTGACGCGGCCCGCCTCCAGCGCGTCCAGCGACGCACGCGACGGTTCGGCGAGGGCGGGCAACGGTTGCGGCGCCGGGCGCAGCAGGCAAAGCGCCATCGCCTCGCTGCAGGACTCCGGGTGGCGGAAGGCCGGCACGCCCGAAGCGGTCAGAAGCGCCAGCGATTTTTCTGCCGTCGGCGTCAGGGAAACGGCGAAGGGCTTTGGCGTGCGGGCAAAGCGCAGCAGCGGCTCGACCGCGAGCTCGGGATTGAACTGTGCCGAGGAGCCCACGACGAAGATCACCGCGTCGTTGCCGTCGTCGGCCAGCAGCCGCTCGATGGTGCCGGCCACGATCTCGGGCTTGGCGCCGGCCAGGGTGAGATCGACCAGCTTGCCTTCGCCCGCCGCGATGCCGAGTGGCTTTAGCCAATCGACCAGCGCCTGCGGCGGACCCGCGATGTCGAGGCCGGCCATCGCCATATTGTCGACCACCATGGCGGCACCGCCGCCGGTCGTGGTGGCGACGGCGACACGCTTTCCTGTTGCGGGCGGCCGGTTGACCAACAGCGCGGGCACGTCGATCAACGATTCGAACATCGACACCCGGGCGATGCCGTGGCGGCGGCAGAAGGCATCGAAGGTAGCATCGGAACCGGCGATGGCGCCGGTGTGCGATTTCGCCAGCTCCTGGCCGATCGAGGAGCGGCCGAGTTTGTAGGCAATCACCGGCTTGCCCACCGCATGGGCGCGCCGTGCCGCGCGCGCGAGGCGCTCGCCGTCGCGCAGCGTCTCCATGAACAGCAGGATCGCTTCCGTCTTGGGATCGTCCACCAGCAGGTCGGCGATCTCGCCGACTGCGAGGTCGACCTCGTTGCCGACCGAGATCAGCCGCGAAAAGCCGATGCCGCGCGCGTCGGCCCGCGACAGCATCGCGCCGATCAGGCTGCCGCTCTGGCTCACCAGCGCCCAGCTGCCGCTGCGGAGCTTGTCGACGGCAAAGGCGGCGTTGGCGGTGAGGGCAACGGGCGGGTTCGTGCTCACCGTGCCGATGCTGTTGGGGCCAACCAGCCGGATGCCGGTCTCGGCCACGATGCGCGCGAGATCGTCCTGCAGCGAGGCGCCGGCGGCACCGGCATCGGCGAAGCCGCCGGCCAGGATGGACGCGACCTTCACGCCGCGCTTGCCGCACGCCGCGAGGGCCGTCACCGCCGCGGCGCCATTCAGCAGGATATAGGAGTGGTCGATTTCGCCCTTGATCGTCGCCAGGTCCTTAAAAGCCATCTCGCCCAGGATTTCGCTGCGCGACGGATTGACGGGCAGGATCTCGCCGGTGAAGCCGTGCTTGCGCAGGAAACGCTGAGGCCGCGACGTGGTCTTGGCGGGATCAGCCGACGCCCCGATCAGGGCGATGCGCTTGGGCTCGAACAGGGCCGCGAACAGGTTGTTGGGATCGCTCTTGGGAACGCTCATGGCACGAGTATACTCGGCGCATGATCCCTCGCCGCACATTCGTTGCCTCCACACTGGCCGCAGTCGCACTGCCCGCCAGCGCCCAACCACAACCTTGGCCTTCCAAGCCGATCAAGCTCGTCGTGCCCTACGCGCCCGGCGGAACGACCGATGTAGTGGCCC
>JAUXRT010000643.1 GCA_030681635.1 Reyranella sp. | reverse complement strand
GCCGCCTGGGCGTTTGACGCCAAAGCGACGGCTGGGCCGTCCGTCAGTCCTGTGGGCACGGGGCCGGCGGCGATCAGCTCGGAAGCGATCGCGACATTGCCGGCCGTTCGGCCATTCAACACATAAAGATTGCTGCGCACGTAGCCGACGCTGGCGATGCGGCTCACGGCGGCGGCGGCCGCGTGGGCGGCGTCCGTCCCGGAGCCCGGCAGCTCGCCTTGCACTTCGCCGCGGCCGAGACCATCGGGCCTGAGATCGGCCTGCTCGACATGGGCGAGGTCGTTGCGTCCGAGATAGGAGATCGCCAGCTCGCGGAAAATATAGTCGAGGACCGACGTCGACATCTTGATGGCGTCGTTGCCCTCGACCAGGCCGGACGGCTCGAAGCGCGTGAAGGTGTAGGCCTCGACAAACTCCTCGAGCGGCACGCCGTACTGCAGGCCGATCGAGATCGCGATGGCAAAGTTACTCATCAGGCTGCGGAAGGCAGCACCTTCCTTGTGCATGTCGACGAAGATCTCGCCGACCCGGCCGTCTTCGTACTCCCCGGTGCGCAGATAGACTTTGTGCCCGCCGACATTGGCCTTTTGGGTATAGCCCTTGCGGCGCTGCGGCAGCCGTTCGCGGCCGGCGCGCACTTCGCGCTCGACGATCCGTTCGACAATGCGCTCGGCGATGATCGGGGCCCGCGCGGCGGGCGACAGTTCGGCGAGGTCGTCGTTGGCGGCCTTGTCGTCGCCGAGTGCCATCGCCGAGAGCGGCTGCGAAAGTTTCGAGCCGTCGCGATAGAGCGCATTGGCCTTCAAGCCAAGCCTCCACGACATTTCATAGGCCTTGCGGCAATCCTCGACCGTAGCTTCATTGGGCATGTTGATGGTCTTGGAGATGGCGCCCGATACGAACGGCTGGGCTGCAGCCATCATGCGTATATGACTCTCCGCAGACAAGCAGCGCGTACCATCTCGTCCACAGGGATTCGCACAATCGAACACCGGCAGATGTTCGCGCTTGAGACCGGGTGCGCCCTCGAGAGTCATCGTCCCGCAAGCGTGGATGTTCGCTTCGGCGATGTCGGTCTTCGAGAAACCGAGGCTGGCGAGGATGTCGAGCTTGGAGTCGGAGAGTGCTGCCTCGTCGAGGCCGAGGACGTTTCGGCAGAACGAGTCACCCAGCGTGTAGCGCGAGAAGGCGAAGCGGATGTCGAAGGCGGTGACGATCGCCTTTTCCACGCGGGCCAGCGTCTCGGCATCGAAGCCGCGGGCGGCCAGCGTCTCGTGGTTGATGGCAGGCGCGCCCTTGAGCGAGCCGCGGCCGACGGCGTGGTCGACGATCCGGGTGATGGCGTCGGCGTCGTAACCCAGGGTCTGCAGCGCCAGCGTGACCGTCTGGTTGATGATCTTGAAGTAGCCGCCGCCCGCCAGTTTCTTGAATTTGACCAGCGAGAAGTCGGGTTCGATGCCGGTGGTGTCGCAATCCATCACCAGGCCGATGGTGCCAGTGGGCGCGATCACGGAGACCTGGGCGTTGCGGAAGCCGTGGCGCTGGCCGAGGTCGAGGGCACGGTCCCAGACCCGCCGGGCTGCCGCGACGAGGGGGGCGTCGGGGCAATTGCCGGCATCCAGCGCGACCGGCGCGATCGCCAGCCCTTCATAGCCGTCGGTCTCGCCATGGGCGGCGCGGCGATGGTTGCGGACGACACGGAGCATGGCCTCGCGATTGGCGGCGAAGCCGGGGAAGGCACCCATCAGGCCGGCCATCTCTGCCGAGGCGGCGTAGGCGGCACCAGTCATGATCTCGGACACG